>JAZNEH010000088.1:0-17908 GCA_045588515.1 Eubacteriales bacterium | reverse complement strand
GTGGAAGTGGTTGCTCCTGCCGGAGAAAATAAGGTGGGAGAAGAATTTATGGAATTCTATGCTGATGAAACCGCATTGGAAGAATTAGTTCTTCGATTATTCTATTCTGAAAAAAAGAATTAAATTTTTAAGCCTCCCGATCATTTGGGAGGCTTATATTTCATAGGATGACGAAAAATGAAAAAATATGCAAAGTTTTTTTATTGGTGCGCCATGGTGGTGTTGGTGGGGGTTTTTCTTTTCTCTGCTTTTATGATTTTTCGATATGTGATCGATGCTAAAAAAAGTGAAGAGAGTTTTGAAGAACTAGCCACCCTAATGCCGGAAATCCCTCCTGAAAAGGATGAAACGCCCCCCACTGCCGCAGAAACTTATGCTCCGGTTCTGGCTCAAAACGATGATTTTGTGGGCTGGCTGAAGATCGATGGAACGAAAATTGATTATCCCGTGCTTCAAACCCCGGACCATAAGAATTACTATCTGCGCCGTGGATTTGATAAAAAATATAGTTACTACGGCGTGCCTTATATGGCAGAATATTGCAAAATCAATGAATCGGATAACCTGGTGATCTACGGGCATAATATGAATAACGGCAGTATGTTTTATGATCTCACAAAGTACGCCGATCCTTCTTTTTATAAAGAACATCGTTATATTCAATTTGATACCATGGAAAGTTTCGGTGCTTATGAGATTATTGCCGTTTTTAAAACAACAGCCTATGCCGAAGGAGAATTTGAGTATTTCCGCTTTGTGGAAGGGGATCAATCGGCTTTCGATCAGTTTGTTTCAACGTGTAAAGGACTTTCCCTTTACGATATAGAAGCAACGGCAGAATACGGAGATCGGCTAATTACACTTTCAACTTGCGAATATAGTCGAAAAAACGGCCGATTTGTGGTGGTTGCCAAAAGGATAAATGAAAAGGAAGACTAGCATAGCTAGTCTTCCTTTTCATTTATAGCCTCTAACTCATTCCAGAATGCAAGGATCGCATTCTCATATCCCTCTCGATCCACCAGATAACTCATTCCGTGGTCGGCACCCGGCACAATGAAAATTCGTTTAGGCGCATTGCAAGCTTTATAATTTTCAAACGTCATCTCGATGGGAACAAAGCGATCATCGGTTCCGTGGATGAATAAAACCGGGATTTTGCAGTGTTTCATAGCCTCCGGGCAAGAATATTCTTCCAAATCCACATGAAGTTTTCTCCGGCAGATATCCCCGGCCAGAGGGTGATATAGCCGAAAGGGGAGATGAAGATTTTGTTCAGCCACGTGTTTCCAGATGGCTTTGGGCGATGTGAACCCGCAATCTGCAATAATTCCCCGAACCTGCTTGGGAAGAGGGGAGCCGGCTGCCATCAATATGGTGCTGGCGCCCATAGAAATGCCACCTAAATAGATGGGTAATTGCTCCTTTGTATGGTCCAGAACCCATTGGATCCAAAGGGCGCAATCGTGCCGCTCCAAGAGGCCGAATCCCATATAATCTCCTCCGCTTTTGCCTTGTCCCCGTTGCTCCGCAAAAAGAATGGCACAGTCATTTTCTAACCAAAAAGGAGCAATGATGCCAAAATCCCGATTCCAAGAAGAACGCCAACCGTGCATAGCAATGATAATGCGCTTCGGCTCTTTTGGGCAAAGCCAATGGCCCACTAATTCCACTTGATCTTCGCCTTTGATGTGGATCCAATCCGGGTTTTGGTGCGCTAGTTCCCGGCCCGCTTCTGCCAATAAATTTCCGATCTCTGCGAATTGTTGCGAGCCGGAAATTCGTTTTTTGCCCCGTTGGATGAGTTTTGGTTCCTGTCGGTCTAATGCTAAGGTCATTAGTTTAACGGCACTGGTATAAACGAGAACAACAGTTCCGATCAAACCGGCGGCAATTGTTCCACCCCAAAGAAGATGCTTGGATTGTTTTTTCATAATTTCATCCTTTTTTTAAAATTTGCTCTATCAATAGGATGACTTTATTTTTTTATTCCATTCTAAAATGATGAATGACCTTGTTTTTCCTGCTAAAGAATGGTATTATAATAAAAGCAATCAATTTATTCATTGAATATTTGATCGAAGACGTTTGTATTAGAAGGAGTTTTAAATGGCTGTTTTTACCTCTACACTGAATCAAATGGCTTTTTTAATGTTGCTGATCCTGATTGGGTATCTGCTTTGCAAAGCCAAGATCGTTCTGGATTTCGGTGCTGGAATTCTCTCTAAATTGGAAAATAATGTGTTTATACCCGCTTTGGTGCTGGGCACATTTATGAAAAATTTCACTCTGCAACGGCTGAATGTGGCTTGGCAATATTTTCTGGGCGGCTTTGTACTGGTTGCGGTTAGTATGGCGCTGGCGATTTTGTTTGCCCGCCTTTTGGTGAAAGATCCTTATATTCGAAACATCTATACCTATGGCTTGGCGTTTCCAAATTTTGGATTTATGGGAAATGCTGTTGTCAGCGCATTGTTCCCGGATGTATTTATGGAGTATCTCATCTTTACATTACCCTTCTGGATTATGATCTATCTTTGGGGTGTTCCCAGTCTTTTGATTCCTTCTGAAGGAGAAAAAAAGAATCTGAAAGAACGGCTGAAGCCCTTTTTAAATCCGATGTTTATCGGGATGTTGGTGGGAATGATCGTGGGACTTTTAAATCCGCCCTTGCCCTTGTTCCTGCAAACCTCTGTTTCCACGCTGGGGGATTGTATGTCGCCCATCGCTATGCTTCTCACTGGGATGACGATTGCAAAGATTGATCTGAAAGCAACCTTTAAAAATATTTCAATTTATGCGGTTTCTCTGGTTCGGGTTTTGCTTTTGCCGGTGCTGGCGGTGTTGGTCCTTGCGGTGTTGCCGTTGCCCCATGGCCTTTCGGTTTGTTCTGCCTGCCTGATGGCAATGCCCTTGGGACTCAATACGATTGTGATCCCCAGCGCCTATGGAAAAGAAACTTCCGTTGCAGCGGGAATGGCCTTAATCAGCCATCTGCTTTCTTGTATTAGTATTCCGTTGATCTTTATGCTGTTCGAAGTTTTAACTAATTTATTATAAGACTCAATTTTGAAAGGGAGAATAACTTTGAAACCGATTTCCTATGATCAAATCGATTTGAATTGGAAAGGCGTTGCTGATGATGCCGCTCGATTTCTGCAGGAAAAGCAGGGGAAGGATAGGATGCTTTGGGCAAAATTTGTCGATGTATTCCGCACGCAGACCGATGGAGAAAATAATGGTTGGCGTGGGGAGTATGGGGCAAAATGATGCGGGGCTCCGTGCTGGTTTATCAATATACAAAAGATGAGGGACTCTATCAGATCCTCACCGAAACGGTCCGGGATCTAATCTCCGTGGCAGAGCCGGATGGCCGGGTTTCTTCTTTTGACCGTGAAACCCAGTTCCGCGCTTGGGATCTTTGGTGCCGTAAATACGTGATCCTGGGTTGTGAATTCTATTTGGAGATTTGTAGGGACGAGGAATTGAAAACGGAGATCCTAACCTTTATTTCCCGCTGTGCCGACCACGTGTTGAAACATATTGGAAATGGAGAAACTCAAATTTCCATCACCCGTGCCTCTGGTTCTTGGTTTGGTATCAATTCTTCTTCCATTCTGGAACCCATTGTGCGGCTCTATAACCTGACGAAAGAACAACGCTATCTGGATTTTGCCACCTATATCGTCGAACATGGCGGTGGGGAAGGAATCAATATTTTTGAACTGGTCTATCAAAATCAGATGTTCCCGTATTAGTATGGGGTGTCCAAGGCCTATGAGATGATGTCCTGCTTTGAAGGGCTTTTGGAATACTACTTTGTAACCGGCGTTGAAAAATATAAGATTGCCGTTATCAATTTTGCAAAAGCCGTTTTGGAAAGCGAGATTTCCATCATCGGTTGCAGTGGGATCACCCATGAACTTTTCGATCATACCGCCAATCGGCAAACGGTGGACTATGAAGGCGTTAAACAGGAAACCTGTGTCACTGTCACTTGGATGAAATTCTGCAGTAAACTTCTCGCTCTGACAGGCGATCCTGTTTTTGCTGATGCTATGGAGCAATCGTTCTATAACGCCTATTTGGGCTCCTTAAACGTGGAGGATAAGGAATGTCCCTATGCTTATCAAAAATTTGTGGAAAAGGAAGGAAAATCCCATGTGATCAGTACCTTCCTGCCCTTTGATAGTTATAGCCCTTTGATCCCCGGCAAGCGGGGGCAAAAGATCGGCGGATGCCAAATGCTTACCGATTATTCCTACTATGGCTGTTGCGCCTGTATCGGAGCCGCCGGCTTGGGAGTCTTTGCCCAAAATGCTGTGATGACCGATGAAGAAGGCATTGTGATTCAGTTTTTTGAAAAAGGTACTGCGGATCTTACTTATCAAAATGTAAAGGTAGCGCTTGCCTTTGAAACCAACTATCCTACTGATGGGGCCCTTCAAATCCGGGTAAAAACCAATGCACCTGCCTCCTTCAAAATCAAGGTGCGGAACCCTGCCTGGAATGGGGAGGGGGGCTATTTGATTTTTGAACAGGAATGGAGTGATGATACGCTGAATTTGACTTTTGATATGAGCCTGCGTAGCCATCGCCCCCTGATCTGGGATCAAGATGTGATCTATACAGATCTTAGCGTTAAAACAAATGGCTATCATACCGGCGCACCGATTCACGTGACCCATCAGGAATCGGAAGATCACTATGTGGCGCTCACTCGAGGCCCCATTGTACTGGCGGCCGATAGCCGCACCGGCAAACCCGCCGATTCGGTTTTTGATTTTGAGCCGAAGGGTAAAATGGTGAAACCAGGCATAGCACCCGGCGTGCCCAGCCTGTTGAAATTGGAATTTACCGATGCCAAGGGCGAAAAATTCTACCTGGTAGACTATGCTTCTGCCGGCCTTGATTGGGAAACGGTGATCGCCGCTTGGCTGCCCACAAAATGAAAGAGAGGTGAGCGGGATGACGATGCGGGAATTGGCGAAAATTGCCAATGTTTCGGTTTCCACGATTTCTAAGGCTTTCCATGATGCTGATGATGTCAGCGCAGAAACAAAACGCTATATTTTTGATATTGCCAAAAGCCACGGATGCTTGGGGAAATATTATAAAGGCAAATTCAATAAAAAAATCATTGCATTGATCTGCCCGGAACTCACCAGTGCTTTTTATAACGGCTATGTGGAACGGCTCCAAAAAATGGCCGAAGAACATAATGCTATTCTGCTGATCTCCACTAATAATTTCTCCGGTGAAAAGCAAGATGAACTGATGGATTATTACGCTTCTTATTTGCGGGTAGACGGCATCTTCACCTTTGGGTTGAAAACGCCCCTTAAAAAGGGCTATGAATGTCCTGTGGTGAATCTGCTCTACGGCGGAGAAAATTATGCTGATTCTATCTGCCAAGATTTAAAAACGCCGATCTTAGCGGCTTTGAATCATTTGAAGGAATTGGGCCATCGCCGGATCGCCTTTATCGGGGAATCTCTAACCGCCTCTAAAGAACAAATCTATCTGGAAGGGATGGAAAGCATCGGCCTGAAGCCTCAGTCTATTATGGGGAAGGCCCGATTTGAACAAGCCGGTGAAGAGGGAATTCACCAACTTTGGAAAGAACCGGAACTTCCAACAGCGATCCTGTGTGGTTATGATGATATTGCATTTGGGGTTATCAAAGCGCTGAAACGTCGGGGTGTTTCGGTGCCGGAAGATGTTTCGGTCGTTGGTATTGATAACGTGCGGGTAGCGTCTTATATGACCGCCGGGCTTACCTCTATCGATAGTTGCCCGGATGAAGTTTGCACCGCCGCTTGGGAACTGATGGATCGGAAATCGGAAAACCATTATTTCGGCCGCTCGGAACGTTTGATGATCCCCGGCCGCCTGATCCTTAGGGAAACCACCGGACCAGTAAAAAAAGTTGACACAGGGACGGTTCCTGTGTCAACTTTTTTTATACGTTAAATAACTTATTTCCCGCAAAATGAGGATCCGTTGTCACGTTCATCCGCATTTTCCGTAGAATGGATTCATCGCCGGAGTTCAGAATGTGGGTGGAATGAAGTTCGCATCCTCTCAACTTAGGTAATTGTTCCACTGCCCGTTTGGCAACAGGATCGGTAACAGCGCAAATATAAAGAGCCGAAAGCACGTCGTCGGCTTTCAAAACGCTATTGCTGCTGGAACTACCGCCCAATAATTCATTTTTCAACGAAAGTAAGGGTTCCAAAACGGCCGGACTCATTAAAAGGGTGGATTTGGGAATATCCGCCATCACTTTGATGCTGTTCAGCAAAGCGCCGCTGCAAGCACTCATCAGTTTTGTGGCCTTGCCGGTAATGATCCGGCCATCGGGCATTTCGATGGCGGCCGCCGGAACATTTCCGCAAACTGCACTCTTTCGGCGAGCAGGCAGAACCACTGGGCGGTCTTCTTCCTTCAAAGAAAGATGCTCCATAATGTTGCGCAGTTTTTCAACGGTTTCCGGTTTTTCAACGCCTTGTTTCAAATCTGAAAGCCCCCGGAAATAGCGCCGCAAAACTTCTTGCTTGCTGGCTTCTCTGCAAGCCTCATCGTCAAAAATGGCATATCCCGCCATATTCACGCCCATATCAGTGGGGCTGCAATAGAATTTATCATTGCCGGTGATCTTCGTCAGGATCCGATGTACGATAGGAAAGGCTTCCACATCCCGATTGTAGTTCACGGTCATTTGCCCGTAGGTTTCCAGATGGAAAGGATCGATCATATTTACATCCTGCAGATCGGCGGTGGCGGCCTCATAGGCCAAGTTCACCGGGTGTTTCAAAGGCAGGTTCCAAATGGGGAAGGTTTCATATTTTCCGTATCCGGCGTTGATGCCGCGCTTTTGTTCGTGGTAAACTTGAGAAAGGCAAGTGGCCAGTTTGCCGCTTCCGGGGCCCGGCGCCGTTACAACGACCAAAGGCTTGGTGGTTTCGATATAAGGGTTACTGCCGAATCCATGATCGCTGACAATGTGATCCAGATCGTGGGGATAGCCGGCGATGGGTTTATGCACATAGTATTTGATGCCCCGGGCATCCATCACCCTCATAAACTGATCAGTGGCTGGCTGGCCGTTGTATTTGGTAATGAGAACGCTGTTCACATCAATATCCATAGACTTCACCAGATCGATCTGCCGCAGGAGATCCTGATCGTAACTAATGCCCAGATCGGCCCGGATCTTGCTTTTTTCGATATTTTCGGCACTGATGCAGAAAATGATCTCCACTTGCTCCCGCATACTTTGCAACATTCGGATTTTAGCATCCGGCGCAAAACCGGGCAAAACCCGTGCGGCGTGGTAGTCATCGAAGAGTTTTCCGCCGAATTCCAGATATAATTTACCGTCGAACCGGGCGATTCGTTCCAGAATATTCTCCCGCTGCTTCGCCATATATAGTTCGTTGTCAAATCCAATCTTGAACACGTTCCTCGTCCCTCCTGGTGCAAAACAAAATACGATAAAATGATATCACAATTTTAAAATAACTGCAATGCTCTTTTTTAAGTTTTTTAAAAAAATGCTGAAATATTTTGCATTTTATGTTAAGATATTTTCAAAGGAGAGTGGGGGGTATGAACACAGAACAAACCAACTGGAGCCAAAGTGTGGCCGGCGTGCTGATCAAAGAAGGAAAGGTGTTGCTTGCCCGCCATACCTATGGCGGAGGCAAAGGAAGATCGATTGTTCCCGGCGGCTATCTGAACCAAGGCGAAATGCCGGACGAAGCCCTGATGCGGGAATTTAAGGAGGAGGTCGGGCTCCAAATTGCAGTGGGGGAACTGTTGGGGATCCGCTTTAACCGTAAGGATTGGTACGCTGTTTTTCGGGTGAATTATGTGAGCGGAGAACCCCGCCCCGACCGTGAAGAGATCAGCGAGATTTTATGGCTCCCGCCGGAAGAAGCCTTCCAGCGTGAGGATGTGCCGGATCTCACCAAGAAACTGATCCAATGTGCCCTGGACGCAAGCGATAACTTCGGCCACATTGATTATAGCGGCCTCAACCCACCCTATCAACTATACGGACAAAAAAAGTAGCAAGCTTTGGCTTGCTACTTTTTTAACGTTATTCGGCTGTACAGAACTTATCCCAATACCGCCGGAAGATGTCTTTGAATTTATAGGAATCAAGGCCTTCGTGGGTGAAGGGTTCCAGTTCGTAACACAAATTCATCAGTTTCTGTTTTTCTGTTTCACGTTCCTCGGGGGTATGCCCATCGCCCAGATAAGCGGCCAGAGTATCTGCATATTGCTTGGTGAAATTGGCGTGGTGCTTCAGGAATTCCCAAGAGGGGCCGGTCTTATCTTTATATTGCGCATAAAAACCGTCGATCCCCAACCAAAGAACCTTTTCCACTTCCGGTGAATAAGCATCGTAAACCCGAAGATCTACCCAAAGGGCAGGATCCATCTGCTTTAAATAGCGGCTTAATTCCCGGGCCGCATAGCCAACCGTTTGGTTTTGGCCGATCCGGGCAATTGAGATATTTATTTTGTAACCCCCTGTGATTTTTATTGGGGCCATTATATCATAGCGCTCGGTTAAAAGCAAGAGTGACTACAACTGTTTTTCGATTTCCCGCCGGAGCCGCTGGATGATCTTTTTTTCCAGCCGTGAAATATAGGATTGAGAGATTCCTAAAATATCCGCCACTTCCTTTTGGGTCATCTCCCGATAACCCCCTAACCCGAACCGCATCTCCATAATCATCCGCTCCCGCAAGGGGATCTGATCTAAGGCGGCGTGTAGGATCTGGCGTTCGATATCCTCTTCCAGATTTCGGGAAACGCTATCAGAATCGGTTCCCAGAATATCCGAAAGCAAGAGTTCGTTACCATCCCAGTCCACGTTCAAGGGTTCATCCAAAGAAACTTCTGCTTTTTGGTTGTGGGTCTTGCGTAAAAACATCAGGATTTCATTTTCAATACACCGGGAAGCATAAGTAGCCAGTTTAATGTTTTTATCAGAACGAAAGGTGTTGATGGCTTTAATTAACCCAATGGACCCGATGGAAATGAGATCTTCCGCCGGGATGCCGGTGCTTTCAAACCGTTTGGAAATATAAACCACCAACCGCAGATTATGCTCGATCAGTTTTTGATTGGCATAGGCTTCTCCTTGATCTAAAGCCCGGATATAGTCCTGTTCCTCCTCCGGGTTCAAGGGCGGTGGTAAGGTGACGTAGCCATTGGCATAATGCACTCGCCCGGCCAGTTTATGTAAAAGTAGGGCCAGTTTGGGATGGTAAAGAAGATAATAACGAATAATATTCATAAGTTACTCCAATCTCGATGTAATAAGGCTTGAAACCGTTGATCCGGCGTTAAAGTATGCCCAACAATTCCAATCAAGGCTCTTCGCTCCGCACCGTCGATGGCTAATTTTTGGGGTCGGTAAGCAAAGATCAGAGTGCGTCGGCCGGAAGCATCGGTATAGGGTAAAAGCCGCAAGTGCAGATGGGGATAGGCAACGGAAAGAGCAGGCAGAGCGCCGGTATCATTATGTAAAACCGCCCGTAATAAGGTTTCCGGCAGATCTAAACTATCCCATTGGCAAAGAACAACCGGGGTTAAACTGATGGGATCATAAAGAGAATTGCCGGTGTCCAAAAGAGCCAAAAGGGTTCTGGTATCCACCGTCAGCGTATGCAAAAAGGAAGTTTCTCTCCGGCGTTCCAACAGAAAGAAAAAGAGGCGTGCCAGTCCGTAAAAACCGAAAGAAAGCAATAGCAATAACCATAGCGGAAGATCCAAATAATAGATTCCACCGGAATAAAGCATATGGCTCCCTGCATCGGTGAAGGCATAAAAGGCATACATTCCTCCGCCGAAAAGAAGGCTGACCGCCAAAAAGATCAGAAGGGTTTTGCCATAGGTAGCCAGCCGCTCAAAGGGATAGGCAATCAGCAAGGTAACGGCCGGCAGCAGGATCTTCAAAGGGAGTAGTGCGCCCCATGGCAACTGCCAGAAAAATAAGAAGCATGCCCCCAATGCGCCCGCCGCCGCACCCAGCGGTAACCGCCATTTTGAAACGGGCCGCCCCGCCGCCAACCCGGTGGTTGCCAATAAAAAGGTGTCCATCAAAAAGTTTATAAAGAATAAAATATCCACATAAATGACCATGAACCCAGTATAACACCAACCTTTCAAAGAATTTGCCGAAAAATGATTGGGAAAACAAGATAATAAAGATTGTAAAATTCGCCTGTCCGTGGTATAATAAACTGATGAAATTTTGTTAATTGAGAGGAACGCCGTGGATTATCGGAAGATCACCTATGAAATTGAAGAAAAAGATCAGGGCCGAACGGTGCTTTCCTATTTAAAGGAACGGGGCTATTCCAGCCGGGTTTTGAGCGGGTTGAAACGGAATCCCTATGGCATCACCATTGGCCGTAAGCGGGTAACCGTTCAAAAACAGTTGCGCAAAGGCGATCAATTAACAGTGCGGATTGCCAATAAAGAAAGCCAACTGGCGGATGAACATTTGAAGCCGGTGAATATTCCTTTGGATATCCTTTATGAAGATGAGGATGTGCTGGTGCTGAATAAACCGCCTCATATGGCAACCCATCCCTCTCTTGGAAACCACGGCACCACTTTGGCGAATGCAGTGGCATATTATATGCAACAGCAGAAACGAGAATTCGTTTTCCGGCCGGTTCATCGGCTGGATAAAGATACCAGCGGTGCGATCCTATTGGGTAAAAACGCCCATAGCGCCGGCGTTTTGGGCGAGGATCTCAAAGCAAAGAAAGTGGAGCGCACCTATCTGGCGGTTTTAAAAGGAACCTTGCCGGAACAGGCCGGAACGGTGGATGCGCCGATCGGCCGGATGCCGGGCTCCGTTATCAGCCGGCAGATTGATCCTAAAGGGGATCGGGCGATCACCCATTATCGGGTGTTGGCAGAAGGGGGCGGCTATTCGTTAGTTCGCCTGAAACTGGAAACCGGCCGCACCCATCAGATCCGGGTGCATATGGCCCATCTGGGCGCCCCGGTGGCAGGCGATTTTCTCTATGGCACTGAGGAAGCAGATTTGGGCCGTCAGGCCCTTCATTCCGAAACCTTGAAATTCACCCAACCGGTCACAGGGGAACTCCTTGATTTCCGTTGCCCGTTGCCGGAGGATCTTTTGGCTTTGCTCCGCCGATGTGGAATCAAGGAGCAACCCGCCCAGGAAGGAGATTTTGAATGAAACTGTTGATATTTGACGGTAACTCTATTGTAAACCGTGCTTTTTATGCCATCCACGCTCTTTCCACTAAGGATGGCCGCCCCACTAATGGGATCTATGGTTTTTTAAAACTTTATTTTAAATACTATGCAATTGCCCAGCCGGATATGGTTGCGGTTGCCTTTGATCTGCGGGAAAAAACCTTCCGCCATCAGATGTATGCCGACTATAAAGCCCAACGGAAAGGGATGCCCGAAGAACTGGCGATGCAGATGGAGCCCTTGAAGGAAATTCTGCGGGCAATGAACGTGAAGATTTTGGAACTGGCCGGTTATGAGGCCGATGATATTATCGGAACAGCCAGCCGGTATTGCTTGGAGCGGGGCTATGAATGTGATATCGTTTCCGGCGATCGGGATGATTTTCAGTTGGTGGGCCCCGGTGTGCGGGTATTGATGCCCGTTACGAAAGCCGGCGGCAGTGAGATGGAAATCATAGATGCAGAAGCCGTTCAAAAGAAATATGAGTTGACTCCGGCCCAGTTAATTGATCTGAAAGCCATTATGGGCGATACTTCCGATAATATTAAAGGCGTTCCCGGCATCGGGGAGAAGGGCGCCTTGGAACTGATTCGGAAGTTTGGTTCGTTGGATGGGGTTTATGCCCATCTGGAAGAATTGAAACCGGCCCAAAAGAATAAACTGGAAGCCGGCAGGGAATCCGCCTATCTTTCTTATGAATTGGCAAAGATCTGCCGAGAAGTTCCTATTCCGTTGCAGGAAGAGGAATTGAAGATCCATCAGCCGGAAGGCAAGCAACTGAAAGCCCTTCTGGAAGATCTGGAACTCACCAGCCTGATGGCCCAATTCGATCTGCAGGAAACGGTGGACTATGAAAAGCCGGAGATCATCGATGGCACCGCCGCAGACTATTTGGAATATTTTAAAGAGGAAGGCCTTTATTTCCTGCAAACAGATGCGTTCTATGCCCGCTATAAGGATCAGGTTTTGCGGCTGGAAGAAGGGGAAAGCCTCCTGACCCAAGTGGAAAAGGTTTATACCTATGATGCAAAGCCGTTTTATGGAATGGATTATGCAGGCAACCCTTATTTTGATTGCTTGGTGGCGGCCTATGTGGCCGATCCCGGCGGAAAATATGATTTGATCCATCTATTGGAACTTTACACCGGCCGCCGGGCGGAACGCCCGGAAGATTGCGTAGCCGCTCTGCCGGAACTTTGCGCAAAACTTCTGGAAGAAATTCAAAATAACGGCCAGGAACCGTTGCTTTATGAAGTGGAATTTCCGCTCACAGTGGTGCTGGCAGATATGGAAGCCCGGGGTTTTGCAGTGGAAAAAGAGCGGCTCACCGCCTATACTGCCGATTTGGGCCAGCGGATTGAATCGCTGGAAAAAGAAATACTGGAATTGGCCGGCGAACCCTTTAATTTAAACTCCCCCCGCCAGTTGGGCGAGATTTTGTTTGGGAGAATGGGGTTAAAGGGCGGCAAGAAAACCAAAACCGGCTATTCCACGAATGCGGATGTTCTGGAAAAACTCCGGGGCGAACCCATTGTGGATAAAATTCTGGAATACCGTAAATACGCTAAACTGCGCTCCACCTATGGAGAGGGTTTGCTAAAACTGATCGGTGAAGACGGTCGGATCCGTAGTACCTATAATCAAACGGTCACGATGACCGGCCGGATCTCCTCTTCCGAACCCAATTTGCAGAATATTCCGGTGCGAGATGCTCTGGGCCGGGAACTTCGGCGGATGTTTGTTGTGGAAGACCGGGAAAATCAGGTTTTATTGGATGCGGATTATTCCCAAATCGAATTGCGGGTTTTAGCGCATATCGCCGATGACCCCGAAATGATCCGGGCCTTCCGGGAAAACGAAGATATCCATACGGTGACTGCCGCAACGGTTTTCGGGGTTCCTGCCTGGATGGTAACGCCGGAAATGCGCCGCCACGCTAAGGCGGTCAATTTCGGTATTGTCTATGGCATTTCTGATTTTTCTCTGGCCGGGGATATCGGCGTTACGAAAAAAGAGGCGAAAGCCTATATCGATCAATATCTGGCCCGCTACCATGGCGTGCGGGATTATATGACCGGCATTGTGGAAAAGGCTCGTAAAGATGGCTATGTTTCCACCCTGATGGGCCGCCGCCGATATTTGCCGGAATTGAAATCATCGAATTTCATTCAGCGCTCCTTTGGGGAACGGGTGGCTTTGAATACGCCGATTCAGGGCACCGCCGCCGATATTATCAAGATTGCTATGGTGCGGGTCTGGAAAGGGTTGCGCCGGGAAGGCTTGAAGGCTCATTTGATTCTGCAGGTCCACGATGAACTGATTTTGGAATGTGATAAGGCTGATGCAGATCGGGCGGCTGAACTGCTGCGCCGGGAAATGGAAGGGGCGGCTGAACTTTCCGTTGCGCTGATCGCCGAAGTGCAGAGAGGCGAAAGTTGGTATGATTGTAAGTAAAATGACGGAAACGACCGCTCCGTTAGCGGCCAAATTGGAACATCAACTCTTTTCTCATCCTTGGAGTGAAGCGGATTTTATCCAATCTCTAGCCGATCCGAACCGGTGTTTTTTAACGGCTATGGAAGAGGATCGCCTGCTGGGGTATTGCGGCCTTCAAGTGGGTGGCGATCAGGGCGATGTTCTAACAGTGGGGGTGGATCCTTCCGTTCGCCGCCGGGGAATCGGCCGGCAGTTGATGGAAAATTTGATTAATGAAGCCAGAACCAGAGGTGTGAAAAGCCTGTTTCTGGAAGTGCGTTTATCCAATGGGGGCGCCCGGGGACTTTATGAAAAAATCGGATTTCATTTAGCGGGCAAACGTCCTCGCTATTATCGGGATCCGGAAGAAGACGGTTTGATCTATATATTGGAGGTTCAAGAATGAATATTTTGAGCATCGAAAGTTCCTGCGATGAAACCGCAGTGGCAGTGGTGCGAAACGGCCGGGAAATATTGGCCAATGTGGTTTTTTCCCAGATCGATGTGCATAAAGTTTATGGCGGTGTGGTGCCGGAAATTGCCTCCCGCTATCATATCGAAAAAATTTCCCAACTAACTCAAGAATGTTTGGAAAAAAGCGGCTTAACCCCGCAGGATCTGGATGCGGTGGCCGCAACGGCGGCACCGGGGCTGATCGGAGCATTGTTGGTAGGGCTGAATTTTGCGAAAGGTTTTGCCTATGCCCATGGTTTGCCTCTGATTCCGGTGCATCATATCCGGGGCCATGTGGCGGCCAATTATCTGGCCTATCCCGAACTGAAACCGCCCTTTCTGGCAATGATCGTCAGCGGTGGGCATTCCCATATCGTTCTGGTGAAGGATTACACAGATTATGAGATCTTGGGCCGCACCAAAGACGATGCGGCCGGCGAGGCTTTTGATAAGGGCGCCCGGGTGATGGGGCTGGGTTATCCCGGCGGCGTTTATATGGATCGCTTGGCGAAAGAAGGCGATCCCCAAGCCATTCGGTTCCCTCGGGTATCCTTTAAAGATGAACCCTATCATTTCAGTTTTTCCGGGGTGAAAACCGCCATTGTGAATTATCTCCATAATGCTGAACAAAAGGGGATAGAACTGAATATGGCCGATGTTGCTGCTTCTTATAGCGATGCTATCACCGGAGTGCTGGCCGAGAAGTTTTTGCAATGTGCTCGGGATTATAATCAAAAAACCTTGGTGATTGCCGGCGGGGTGAGCGCTAATTCAATGCTTCGCCAAAAATTGCAGGAAGGCCTTGCCAAGGATCAAGTGCTTTATATGCCGCCCTTGTCCCTCTGCGGGGATAACGGCGCGATGATCGGCGCCCAGGCTTATTATGAATTCCAAGCCGGAAATGTGGCCGGTTTGGATCAAAATGCATTGTCTGCGGCTTCGATCGAAAAACAATTATGTTAACCATTGTTTATCAACAACCCTTTTAATATTTCCTGTTCAAAACTCTGTTAATAATGTTAAAAACCAGGTTTTAAGGGCTTTTTCCTGTTGATAAACCTGTTCAAAATGTGAAAAACGTTTTCAAAAAATAATTACTTAAAAAAATTATGTTATTTTTTGCGGTTGCAAAAATACGCAAAAATACCAAAAAATGGGGTGTAAAAATGAAAAAAAGGGGAGCCGTAGGAACTTATCTGGTGCTGGTGGCGGCAGTGCTCCTTTCCAAGGTTTTGGGTATGGCCCGGAATATGTTGCTTTCCCGGTTTTACGGAACAGCCACGCCGATGGCCGATGCCTTTATTGCGGCCAGTACTCTCCCGCTAACCCTTTATGATGTAACGTTGGGAACAGCGATCGCTTCAGCGTTTGTGCCGGTATTCAATGAAAAACTAACCAAAAACGGAAAAGCCCCGGCAGAGCGTTTCGGCAGTAATTTTTTGAATATTACGGTGCTGATTGCCGGAGTGGTTACCCTTTTAGGTTTGCTATTCCCTAAAGCAGTTCTGAGTATCACAGCCGGTGGCTTGGAAGGGGAAGCCCTGGGCTATGCCGTTAACTTGGTAAGGATCATTCTGCCGGTGATGTGTATTGCAACGGGGGTCTATATTTTTATCGGGATCCTGCAATCTTATAATGAGTTTGTGGTGCCGGCCTTGGTGTCCCTGGTCTTTAATGTGGTAACGATTCTGTATTTTCTGGTGTTTGATCGGCATTTCGGAATTTACGGATTAGGGGTTGCCTTCACCGTTGGTTGGCTGTTGCAGTTATTTTTCCTCTTCCCATCTTTATATAAAAAGAAGTTCCGCTATCAGCCGGTTCTTTCCTTTAAAGACCCGGATATTCTGCGGGTGTTGGTTTTAACGTTACCGCTGTTTGTGGCGGCATTGGCCCAGCCCATTAACCAGTTGATTTCCTCCAATATCAGTTCCACTTTGGGGCAGGGGATGCTCTCCTCGGTTAACTATGCTTATCAGGCCTATTTCATTGTGGCAGGGATTTTTTCTTATTGTCTAACCAACCTGTTTTTCCCGGAAATGAGCCGTTGCTTTTCCCGGGGAGATCAGCCGGCGGCGGAAGGCATTTGCCGCAAGATGCTGGGTTCCATCTCTGTGATCGTGTTGCCGATTATGTTTTTTATGATCGGCAATAGTAAGCCGGTGATTCGCCTGCTTTATGAAGGTGGGGAGTTCACTCCCGCCGATACAGAACGGGTAGGGTTGTTGCTCACGATTTATGCCTGCGCAATGCTCTTTTATTCCTATCAGGAAATTTTGAATAAATACTTTTATTCGATGCAAAAGGTCTATGGCCCGGTGGTCACCGCCCTTGCCGGAATTTTAACTAATTTGGTCGTTTCTATGGTGGCATGCCGCTATTGGGGCGTTTATGGCTTAGCCATCGGAACCTCGGCTGCCGCAATGGTAATGGCGGCGATGTTGCTGATTATGACCCGTAAGGTTACTCCCGGCGTTTTAAATCGCCGCTTGTTCTTCGGCATCGGCAAAGATCTGGTGGCGGCCGCCGGATTATTTGTGGCCGCCCGGGAGGTTCGGATCCTGCTGGAAGGGTTGTTCAGCGGCACTTTTGGCAGTTTGATGGGATTATTGGGCGGGTTGATTGCCGGTTTGGCAGTATACGTTGTTATTTTGTTACTATTGGGCTCTGAAGAACTGAAAGAATTACTCCAAATAATTAAAAATCGGAAAAAATAAGGCGTAAAATCACGAAAAAATGGGCGTGAAGAATTGTCGATTTAGTGAAACATACAAAAGTGATTGCCAACTCTTGACGAACGAAAAAATTTTCGCTAATATATATATCTGTAATATTAAATTTTAGGGGGTTCTCCTATGTATTCTAAGTCTGTTAAGGTAACCAACAGCGTGGGCCTTCATGCCCGTCCGGCTACCTTTTTTATTCAAAAAGCCAATGAATTCAAAAGTTCTATCTGGGTTGAGATCGGCACACGCCGGATCAATGCCAAAAGCTTGTTGGGTATCTTGTCTTTGGGAATTATTAAAGGAACCGATATCAATGTGATTGCAGAGGGTGCTGATGAAGAAGCCGCTGTTTCCGCATTAACTGAGTTGGTAGAGAAACTGGAAGACTAAGCGCAAAAAGGTTAGCACTGCGGGTTTATATGGAGCACGCAGTGCTATTTTTTATGCAACGGAAGGAGAAAAAAATGGAACTGATTTTATCGCCGTCTATTTTATCAGCAGATTTTGCAAATCTTGAAAAAAGCACCGCCGAGGCGGTGGAAGGCGGAGCCCAATGGCTTCATATCGACGTGATGGATGGGCAGTTTGTGCCTAATATTTCTTTTGGTGCCCCGATCATTAAGTGCCTGCGCCCGGTGAGCAACGCCTTTTTTGATGTGCATTTGATGATCGATCGGCCGGAACGGTTTTTGGATGATTTCTTAAATGCCGGCGCAGATTTGATCTGCGTGCATCTGGAAGCCACCCAAGAAATCGAGTCTATTGCCGCTAAAGTGCATGCCGCCGGCAAACAGTTTGCGGTTGCGGTAAAGCCCAAAACGCCGGCCTCCGCTCTGGAACAATATCTGCCGCTTTGCGATATGGTCCTGGTGATGACAGTGGAACCCGGTTTTGGCGGCCAAAGTTTTATGGAAGATATGATGCCGAAGGTTTCAGAATTCCGAAAACTGCGGGAAGAAAAGAACCTTTCTTATCAAATTCAGGTGGATGGCGGCATCAAT
>JAZNEH010000087.1:0-3701 GCA_045588515.1 Eubacteriales bacterium | reverse complement strand
CGATCCGACTTCAGGTTTTGGTATCTTTATAAGCATTATAAATATACTCAGCGGCATAGTTATTCTTAATCACCTTATCTTCCACAACGCCCATCCCGGTTTCGGCAACGGCTTCTTTCGCCAAAGGGATGCGGGCGTGGTTGGCAGCCAAAGCGGCGGCCTTAAAAATGGCATCAACTTGCTCCTGCGTAAAAGTAGAAAACTCCTTTTGCGCCTGACGCACCCGAGCCAATTCTTTTTCAAGGGCTTCAACACCATCAACAATCATACGATCTTGCATTTCCATCAATCCTTTCTTTAATCCAAATGTTTCGATAGCATCGCCAAAGAGGCGGCCATATTTTCATACTGCACCGATACTCCTTCGGGAACCGAGAGTGCGGCGGGTGCAAAACTCCAGATTGCACGCACTCCATTTTCGCATAAGCGATTGCAAACCAACTGAGCCTGTGCGGCCGGAACCGTGATGATTCCGATCTCAATTTGCTGTTGGCGGCAAAATTCCGGAAGATCTTCCATTGAGAGAATAGGCCGGCCGGCTTCCTGAACGCCGATGGCATTTTCATTGATATCAAATGCCGCCGCTATATGGAGCCCATATTGGGTGAACCCTTCATAGCCCATCAAAGCACGGCCCAATTTGCCTGCGCCGATCAAAACAGCCCGACGCATACGGCCATAGCCCATAAAGTGTTCCAAAGCTTTAATCAAGTTGGAAACCTCATAGCCCAGTTTAGGGCGGCCAGCGGTTGGGCTGACCTGGCTAAGTTCCTTCCGCACCAGAACTTCGCCCAACCCCAGTTCGGTGGCAATTGTTGTTGCAGAGATCCATTCCACATCCTTGGGGAGTTGGCGCAGAAAATGCAGATACAATGATAAACGCCGAAAAACTGTCAACGTTAAATTCATCATGCCGATCCTCTCAATACAAAAAATATGCGAAAGTTCTTCAAACTTTCGCATATCATTATACTTGAATCAAATTTATTTAGCCAATGCTATTTTTACATACAGTTATATCGATAAATGAATACCGATTAATTAAATGGCGCCAAATGCCGCTTTTGCCTCGTTCAATTTCTCGATAAATTTCTTATCCAAAGCAGAAAGTTGATATCCGTTCCGATAGATCAAAACATCTTTATAGACTCGGGAAGGAGCATCCACCGTGATCTGCACCAGATGATACTTTTGCAAAAGTTCTTCCGGCAACGGAGAAACCCACATAAAGGCGTTGGGCATTTGCTCCAACAACAAAAACTGGCTGGCCCGCTCATATATATTGATCCGCTTATCCACGAACTCCGAAAGTTCCGCCTTTTTCACATCGATCTGAGGCAAATTAGGCACATAGGGGTCTGCATGGCAAATCTCAAAATAGGGAGCCAGATCCTTTAAAACGATCCGGTCCTTTTGGGCCAGTGGATGATCTTCGTGAACCAACAACAAATAAGAAAATTCAGCAATTTCCTCGCTATGAAACCGTTTTTCCCGAAACTGGGCCTGAAAATATTGCTCGAACGTTTCCTGATAGCGCACAATCCCCAGATTGAATTCTTCTTTCAGCACGTTATTGATGGTACGCATAGAATTGGTTTCCTTATAATAAATATCGGCTGGGTCATCCCCTTCCAGTTCTGCCGCAAAATTTGCAAAGGCGTCGGCCAGATAACTGGCCCGAGGGCAAGATATCGAAAAACGGCGCAGATGGCGTTTTTCATTTTGATATAAGGATTCCATCTCCTCCACTTGAGAGATGATCCGACGGGCATATTGCAAGAATTCCTCGCCGTCGGCTGTAATGGAAATGCCTTTAGGCGTGCGGTTAAAGATCGTGATGCCCAGGTTTTCTTCCAGTTCCCGGATGGCCCGGCTCAGGTTCGGCTGGCCCATATAGAGATTTTCTGCCGCCTTACTGATCGAGCGGGTACGGGCGATCTCCACCGCATATTTTAAATGGATGATATTCAAAAAATTACTCCTTTATCAATAGGGGGTCATTTCAGATGCAAATTCTGCAAAAGAAAGGCCTAAAACAACAAAAATAAATACCATTATAAGAACCACTATTCCCAGTGCGATCGCCATCATAATCAATTGAGCTTTGGCCCAGTTACGGAAAGTATCGTTTTTATCGGTTCCAAATCCCCAAACAAACAGCATCACAATATATACCAAGCTTCCCACAACGGGAATACAGGGAATCAGATGATAAAGAACCCATTTGCCCACAGAAATTTCTTCTTTAGGTTGTTGCGTAGGATATGTATAGGGGGCGTAAGGCGGAGTTTGAACATTCTCTTGGGCTTCGGGAGCACCTTGGGGCACTTCATCAGAAGTTTCTTCCAGAAGTGTTCCGCATTTAACGCAATAGAGTTCATTCTCATTTCCAATAAACTGACATTTCGGACATACTTTCATTTTAAAAATCCTCCTTTTGATTGGATTCGGCCTTTTTCCAAGCCAAATCTATTTTTTCGGCAACCTCTTCCGGTTGCAAACTTCTAACGTGATGGTTCTCGGCGGCCAGATGGCCGGCTACGTTATGGAGATAGACGCCGGTTTTAGCCGCAGTTAAAGGGTCCATTCCACCGGCCAACAGGCCGGCAACCAAACCCGCCAGCAGATCTCCGCTCCCGCCTTTTGCCAAGCCGGAGCAAGGATCGGATAATATGGCTGTGTTTTTTCCATTGGTAACCACCGTTGCCGCATCCTTTAATACCAAAACAACGCCATATTCTGCGGCAAAGGATTCCGCTAACGGAAGCCGGTTATTTTGAACTTCCGCCACCGATTTATTGATTAGACGAGCAAATTCCCCCAAATGAGGCGTGAGAACCGTTGGTGCCTTGCGGGGCGCAAGAAACTTTTGCAGATGCCAAAGGCCATCGCCGTCTACCACCAAGGGGCGGTTAGAGTTCCAGAGTTTATGCACCTTTCGGCCAGCGGCATAACGACGCCCCAAGCCGCTTCCGGCCAGATAGGCATCCCATTTCAAAGGGAAGAGTTTTGCCGGCGGCAACAGAACCGGGCCATAAAACTTTGCGGCGGCGGCTTGCCGAGCAAACCGGGGCAGATAACCAAAAACTAATCCGGCTCCGCTTCGCAGTGCGCCGGCGATCGCCAAGGCGGCGGCGCCGGGATATTGAGGAGCCCCCACCAACAGGCCCACCGCACCGTAGCGGTTCTTATGGCCCCGAGGATCTCGCTTCGACAGAACGGGCTTCAAGGTTTCCCGCCGGATATTATCAGCATATTCTTTTGGGATCCCGATCTCCTTCAAAACCACCCGGCCGCAATCGGCCAGCAAATGGCAGGGTTTTAAAAAAGCAAAGGTAACCGTTATCGCAGGGACCAAGGTTCCCGGCGCACAAATGCCCGATTCCCCATTCATTCCGCTGGGCAGATCAATGGCAATCACCGGAACCCGAATCGTTTCAAAAAGTTTCTGCACTGCCGGCGGCAACGTTCCATGGAAACCGGTTCCGAAAACGCCATCCACCACCAACGGATAGCCTTCTGCTGATTCGGCAAAGGGAATTCCCGCCTCCCGGCACTTTTGATAATAATACGCACAATCCGGGGTGCGTTCGCCCTCTCCCACCGGCAGGATCGCCGGCTGATAATAGGCCTTGAGCAACAGCGCCAAGGCATAGGCATCGCCGCCATTATTGCCAAATCCGGCCAACAGCAGAACTTTG
>JAZNEH010000086.1:0-2701 GCA_045588515.1 Eubacteriales bacterium | reverse complement strand
GGATTCAGGCGGTGGCCTATTCCCGAATTCGCAGTGTGGCTACGGCCAGCGGCGCCAATAACGATTTTGGGCGCACAGAGCGCCAACGGGCCGTGATGAATCAATTGTTTCAGAAGGCTTTGAGCAAAGGTGTGGCCGGGTATCCGGCCCTGATTAAGGCGGTGCTCCCTTATATTGAAACCTCATTAGGGTATGGGGATATTCTGGAATTAGCGGGAATCCTTTCCGCAGAAGGGCTCACGTTTACTCAAGCCCGGATGCCTGCAAGCCAAATTATTATTGATGCGGATTTCCGGCCCCGGAATCTGGGCTCTTGCGTTTATTATAATCTGGACTATGCGGCAGGAATGATGCAGGGGTTGATTTATGAAGATATTCCCTTTGAAACTTATATGAACGAACATCCGGTGGATTACACCCGATGGTATAAAAAATAAGGAAATGCAGCGGCATTTCCTTATTTTTTATATTTTATGATTCTATTATGAATGATAGTAGCGGCGAAATGGGACCGGGCCGTATCCAATAATTTTGGAAAGAGGTTCACGCCGGTCTCTTTGGCTTTTTTAAACATTCCGTCTGCAAGGCTAATTCATCCGATCAGATAGCGGGCTTGTTCCAAATCTTTCTTCTTAACGAAAATGCGATATTCATAGGCAACTTCGGTTTTAATGCCGGGCACGCCGTGATACCGGCCCGGATTGGTGGGGGAATTGGTGATGGTGGTATAGACGATACCGGCATCCCGCAAAATGCCGGTGATCTTTTGATAGAGGGCCATATCCCGGGTGGTGATCAATTCTCGTTTGAAAAACATTGAAGCACATCCTTTCTTTTCTATATTTAAACATATTTGCATCAAAAAAGCAAGGGAAACAATGTTCCCTTGCTTTTTCGATAAAGAGGAAAAAACTTATGAATGATGGGGCAGGGCGATTACAACGTCTTCACGGTCCTGCAGTTGGGCGAAAATGCCCTTGCGTAACTTGGGATCATCCACAATGAATTCCAGCCCCACGTGATCCGGCAGGCCGCTTTTGGCCGGCACAATATCCACGGCGGAGATCTGAGGATACATCGTATTATAAAAATTCTTTGCTTCCTGAATACCGATCATTTCAATGTAGTAAGCGCCGGTATCCCGGCCGATTAATTTTCGCTCCAGCCGGGAAAGCAGAGTGAAGGTGAATAAAACCGTTAAAAAGGATAGAATCGCCACAGAATAAAAGCCTGCACCAATCACCAGCCCAATACAGGCGGTGGTCCAAAGGCCGGCAGCGGTGGTGAGGCCGGTAACCTGGGAATGATTGCGGATCATAATGGTGCCAACTCCTAAAAAGCCAATGCCGCTAACCACTTGGGCGCCCATCCGAAGGGGATCGTTATTATAATGAAGACATTGGGCGGTGTAAAAACCCAAAAGAGTTGTGATGCAGGCCCCCAAGCAAACCAGAATATGGGTGCGGGTGCCGGCGGCACGGCCGTGTTTGCCCCGGTCCATTCCGATGGTTCCGCCCATAAGGGCCGCCAGAAAAATCCGCAGGCAGACCGACCAGAGATTGATATCGTTCAGCGTGGCAACGATGGCCTTCCAATCAACCATATTGCTCACTTCCTTTGGAATCTTCTTTATTGGCTTTGAGCCCCAGAATAATGAACCAGATCAGGATCACGCAGTTTATCATCGCCACAAACAGGTGGTTTTGCAAACTACTGTATTTCAAAATACCAAAGGTGAAAATGGAATACAGAAAACTGACTATGGCGCAAAGCCCCAAAATGCGGAAATTATAGGTGGCGATCAAGGCCAATCCCACCAAAACAAACCCGATGGAGATGATCTCGCCCACCTCTTCGCCGCCTCGCAGGTGGTCGCCCCAAAAAACGGAGAGCAAAAAGCCCAGCAGACCAAATACAAACAGGATTAATCCGATGGGGGTTTTAATGGGCATATGATGGGGAAGGGTGGTTACGGTTTGTTCTTCTGGTTCTATTTGAGTAACTGGATTTTCCGGGTCGCCAAAAACAAGTTCGTCTAAGGTGATCTCAAAAAGGGCAGACATTTTAACCAGTTTGTCTAGTTCAGGCACCGCAGAGTTATTTTCCCATTTGGAAATAGATTGGCGGGAAACATCCAGTTCATTCGCCAAATCCCCTTGGGAAAGATGGCAACGGGTGCGATGGAAAAATATATTTTTACTCAGGTTCATAGCATCCTCCCTGTTTTTACTGATTTTATTATAGCAATTTAGGGATGTAAAGTCTACCAACCATAGTTTAAAAATTAGCAACCGGGAGTTGCAGGGATAAAATGTTGAATTCTAAAGGGTGATGAGATACCATTGCTTTCGCAATGAATTTTTTGTGTATAGGCTACGAAAAAGATATTCTTACCGTTTTTGTGTATGAATTCTAACTCTCGCACAAATCACGGCAAAGCCGTGTATATCATCAAGACGGAGTCTTGCATATCATCAATTCTGTAGGAATTGTATATCATCATTGCGAAAGAATATACAGCCTACGGCTGATGAGATACACGCTGACGCGTGATGATATACGCCTTGCGGCGATGATATACCATTGCTTTCGCAATGGATAAAAAAAGAACGACTCTTTGAGTCGTTCTTTTTTGGCAAGACACTACAAAAAAGATATTTTTGTATAATTATTTGTAGGGATTTGAACCCACGTAAATAAT
>JAZNEH010000085.1:0-1736 GCA_045588515.1 Eubacteriales bacterium | reverse complement strand
GGGGGCAGGAGAACAAGAAAAGGTGCACCAAATCAGCGCACAATCGGTTTTATTGGCTCTGATAACCGGCCTTTTCTTTAGTATCTTAACCCTTTCGTTAAGCAAACAGATCCCGGTTTGGATGCAGGTGGATCCTGCGATCCAAACTCTTTCTTCCCGGTATTTCTTTATCCTCTATTCCCCTATGCTTTTGCGGGCGGCCAATAACATCTTCGCCATCGTGCTGCGGGCAGTGGGCAATACCAAAACCCCTATGCTGATTGCACTTTTGGCAAATATCGTGAATGTCCTATTGAACTTTTTCCTAATCTATCCCAGCCGGGACGTATCGGTGTTTGGCGTTTCCTTCCCTATGATCGGAGCCGGTTGGGGCGTTTTGGGCGCCGCTGCCGCCAGCGCCATTGCCTATGGCCTCAGCGGAATTCTAATGACAGCCGCCCTCTATCGAAATCAGGAACTTTCCCCCAAAGGTTATTCCATCAAGCCGGATCCAATCATTCTGCGCCCTTGCCTGAAAGTGGCAGTCCCCAATATGCTCCAACGATTCGGCACCTCTTTAGGCTATGTCGCCTTTGCTTCTATGATCAACTCCCTGGGCGAAATTGCAACCGCCGCCCATACCGTTGCCAACACCGTGGAATCCGCCTTCTATATCCCCGGCTACGGTATGCAAACCGCAACAGCCACTCTGGCCGGCAACGCCTATGGAGCCAAAGACCTGCAAAAAATGAAAAATCTTGCTCGCACGATTACGCTCATCGAAGTGGTCTTAATGATCCTGAGCGGAGGCCTGCTCTTCCTGTTCGCACCAACGATGGTGGGGCTGTTCTCCCGGGACCAAGAAGTGATCCGTTTGGGTACGTTAGTGTTGAGAATGGTGGCCCTCTCGGAACCGTTCTTTGGTATTTCTATTGTGCTGGAAGGGCTGTTGCAGGGATTGGGACAAACCAAAAAACCTTTTATCATTAATATTATCGGAATGTGGGGGATCCGCATCGCCGGCACCTTTATCTGCCTGAAATGGTTCCACGGCGGCTTGCCTGCCGCATGGGCTTGTATGATCGCCCATAACCTGTTTATTTGCCTGTTGTTCTGGCTCTATTATCGCCGGGGCAATTGGAATCCCCTGAAACAAGAATAACATCTCAACTCCCCAAAACTCCCGTTTTGGGGAGTTTTTCTGCCTTTTTTATAAACACCACCTTCCTCACATCCCGCAAAAGTACAATTGAATTGTACTCTCCACTTCTTTCCAAGTAAAAAAGTACAATTGAATTGTGCTTTCCACTTCTTCCCAAGTAAAAAAAGTACAATTTGATTGTACGCTTCATCTTCTTCCCGAATGAAAAAGTACAATTGAATTGTGCTCTCCACTTCTTCCCAAGTAAAAAAGTACAATTTGATTGTACGCTTCATCTTCTTCCCGAATGAAAAAGTACAATTGAATTGTGCTCTCCACTTCTTCCCAAGTAAAAAAGTACAATTGAATTGTGCTTTCCACCTTCTTTCCGAGTGAAAAAGTACAATTTGATTGTACGCTTCATTTTCTTCCCGAATGAAAAAGTACAATTGAATTGTGCTTTCCACCTTCTTTCTGAGTGAAAAAGTACAATTGAATTGTGCGCTCCACCTTCTTTCCGAGTGAAAAAGTACAATTGAATTGTGCTCGTTGTTTTCTTCGAGGAATGGCGCTTGGAAATTTCGATTTTTTGGGGAAAAGGGATTGACAAACTTAT
>JAZNEH010000084.1:0-3562 GCA_045588515.1 Eubacteriales bacterium | reverse complement strand
ACTGCCAACGGTGGTGTAGGGCAGGTTTTTGCAGTGGTCCTGCCAAAGGGCAGAACTATCTTCCATATATTTTTTCAAAAGGGCATCTGAAATGCCGGTATAACCCAGCAGAAAGGGCATTTCAAAATCCACGCCCCCTGCTTTTTGAATTTCTGTCACTAAAAGGTTATTGCCTTGGCGGGAGCCCCGGGCTTTTCCTAAAATTGAAATTTCGCCATTCTGCAGGGAGATCACGGGCTTAATTGCCAGCAGGCTACCGGCAAAGGCAACCGTTGCAGAAATGCGTCCGCCCTTTTTTAAATATTCCAGAGTATCTAACATGGCCACAACCCGAATTCTGTTGCGTTGTTCTTCTAATTTTTGGGCGATATCTTCTGCTGAAAGTCCCTGCTCTTTGAATTGAATCGCCAGTTTCGCCAAAATTCCAAATCCAATGGCAACGCTGCGGCTATCCACAACATATATTTGCCCGGGAAAGGCATCGGCCGCAATGGTAGCGCTTTGAAAAGTGCCGGAAAGGGCAGAAGAGAGGGTGATGCAAACCACCTGATCGCCGGCATCCGTTGCTTCTTTGAAATATTGCTCAAAGGTATAAGGGGGGATCTGGCTGGTGGTGGGCATCGAATCGCTTTCGATCAATTTTTCATAAAATTGATGGTGGCTCATCGTAACCCCATCGGAAAATTCTTCGTCGCCAAAATGGATCATCATCGGGACGACAGTAACTTTTTCTTTATCGGCATCTAAAAGATCTGCCGTTGAATCAACGATAATACGAACGCTCATAGGAATCTCCTTTCAGAATCAGTTTTTCAATTGGATTCCGTCTTTATTCAATCCTTGTAAATTACGGGCGATCAAATCCAGAGATTGATAAAAAATTTCCCGGTCTGATTCCTTGATGCCGGCAATCTCCACCGCTTTTTGCGCCGCTTCATTCACCGAACGGGCACATTTTTTTCCTGTTTCAGTCAGTTGCAGTTTGGCCCGGTAATAGTTGCCGTTTTCGGCCAAACGCTGCAAAAGCCCTTGCTCTTCCAATTCGCTAACTGCTCGGGAAATTCCGCCCTTGTCCTTGTCGCAGATCTGGCTCAATTGAGAAACGGTGATGCCATCGGGATGGCAACTCATAATAACTAAACATTGGGCGTGGGGGCCTTTCAGCCCGTATTCGGCCATCACTTGCCGTTCAATGCGTTGCAATTGGCGGTTGATGCAGGTGATAAATGCGGCAAAGTGCTGATAACGGTTAATCATAGGTTCATCTCTCCATCTTGTTGTTTTGTCAACAATCATTTTACACTATTTTGCAAAAAATGTCAAATTAAAAAGGAGAGGGGGTCACCCTCTCCCTAAAATATCGTGGCAGTTCAGAATCTTTTCTGCCAACACTCGCTTGGAAAAATAGTAATGATTGGCGGCTTCAAAACCGATTGCAGCATTCTTGTTCATCAATTTCAGCATAAGTTGCGCCATTTTTAACTCTTCGCCGGCAAAATATTTCATTTTCACGGCATCTTTTTGATCCCGCACCTGTATAAAGCGGATCTGATTCAGGGAAGAACGGAACAGACAGTAGGTGGCCATCGCCATCTGCTTATTCTCGTTCTCCGGCTCCTTTTCAATTAAAGCCAGGCCTTCTTCCCATAAGCGGCAGATCTTTTCAAACTGCTCCGCATAGACCGCTTCCGGGTAATTGTGGCGCCAATCCTCCAACGCATCATAGGCAAAACAGGTCATAGTTGCATGGTATCCGGTGGGTTCTTCATAGAGTAGGGTAGAAGGACCCGCATTATGGGGGCCATTGTACTGCACCGGTTGGGTAGAAGTGCAAAGGCAGATCTTTTCTTCATTGCGCTGATGCCCTCTTAATTCCGGGTATTTTTCGTAAAATGCCGGTGGCATGGATCGGGGTTCGTTCAGATAAAGATAAACTTTGATGTCGTATTTTCCGCAGCGCTCCACTAATTCCCGCAAGCGAGCTTGGCGATCCTGCCAGCCCTTGCTGATTTCAGGCGCAAAAGGAAACTCTGTTAACTGATAAAGAACGCCTTGGGTCCAGATTCCATTGATACCTAGTTTTGATAAGCCTCCAGCATCTCATCGGGGCAATAGGTGCGGGTGTCCACGTCAAAGGCGTGCAGATATAAGCCGGAAAAACCGTAAATGATCCGGGTTTCAAATTGCTCCTTGCCGGAAAAATGAATTTCCGGAACCGAATATTCAAAATCAAAGGGCGCTTTTCCATCCAAGGGGACTGTTTTCATAATTTCGGCAATTTTCGCCGTTTCTGCCCGTTCTTCTTCCGTCAGTTCCCGCCAGTAGATCGGCTTGCAATCGGGCTTTTCTTTGCCTAGTTTAATGTCAAAAAAGTCTTCTTCCCGGAGTAAAATCGCCAATTCGCCGGCAGAAAGTTCCAGCAATTCCAATAATTGTTCGTAGGGCAGAAGATGCCACATCTGCTTGATGATGGTGATATAGCCTTTTTCGGTCCATTGCGGATCGGGCGTTTTGTCTTTCAATCCCATCTCTTCCATTGCCATTGCAATTTTTTGGGGCGAAGTACTTAGAATTTTCGCCATTTTCTCTTTGGTGTAAAATTCACTGGCTCGGAAAATAAAGGCTTGGTGCCGGGTGGGGAGTGGGGCGTTGGAATAGCCGTCTTACCGATTGGCGGTAATTGAAAGTTCATTTTGATTTCTCCTTAAAATGCCCAAGTTCCGTTTTTGAAGATGGGAATCTCCTTTCCGTTTTCATCGGTTCCGATAATGGTGAGGTCCTCGCTGCCGATCATAAAGTCTTCGTGTAAAATCGAATCATTGATCCCCAGATCTCTGCATTCTTCAAAAGTTTTGGTTTCATAGCCTTTCACACATTCGTTGAACCCGGCGCCTAATGCTAAATGGCAAACGGCGTTTTCGTCAAACAGCGTGTTATAAAAAAGGATTCCGGAACGGTTGATGGGGGATTCAAAGGGCACCAAGGCACATTCCCCCAGATAACAGGCATTTTCATCCATTGCAATCAATTTGCCTAATAATTCTTCGTTCTTTTCGGCTGAATAGGCGGCTACTTTGCCGTCTTTAAAGGTAATGCTGAAATTTTCAATCAATTGAGATTGATAGCAAAGAGGCTTGGTGGAATAAACAATCCCCTCGGCTTTGCCTTTCATCGGAGAAATGAATACTTCTTCGGAAGGAATGTTGGCATTATAATGCAATCCGCCAACAGTATATCCGCCTCCGCCTAAAAAGCAGGTGTCGGGGATCAAACCAACAGTGAGATCTGTGCCGTTCTTGGAACGGTAGTGCAGAGATTGCAATTTTAAACTGTTGAGATAAGCGCAGCGGTCTTCGATATTTTTGTTGTGGGCTTCCCATTGGGCAATGGGATCTTCATCCGCCCGGGCGGCGGAAAGAATGGCTTCCCATAATTTTTCAACCGCCTGATGCTTGCTTAATTCGGGGAAAAGTTTTTTGGCCCATTTCACTCCCGGCACAGCGGCAATGCACCATTGATACTTGCTGTCCATCCGATCTCGGAAAGGTTTAAACACTTTGCG
>JAZNEH010000083.1:0-3929 GCA_045588515.1 Eubacteriales bacterium | reverse complement strand
CGCAAAAAGAAACTGAAGAACGTAGGGTTAGTGCTGGGCATCGGCTTTGGCATCGCCATCGTGTGCTTCCTGGTGGGCTGGTTCGGGCTGAAGAATATTCCCATAACCGCTGTGATCACTTTGGTTGCCGCTCTGTTCACCATCCTTTATGCCCGTATTCGGGTAGTAACCATCAACCATGCCAAACAGCAAAAATTGATGGAATTTGAAGATAGCCAACTGACTAAAAACTATTAAAAAAGTGGGAGCGTTAAGCTCCCACTTTTTTACTCATTACTTTTTCCAGTTCAAAAGTGTTTCAGCCGTTTCGTTCAGGCTTTCCAACCGATTGTCGTGCATAAATTCCAGCATCAAGGGTCGGTTGCCCAGTAAGGTTAAATACTGCGCCCATTCAGCGGCTCCCTCCCAAAGGGGGAGCCGCTGTTCCCGTTTCCAATGGAAAACGTGGGCGGCCTCCACATAGGGTAACAGCGCCCGCAGAGCATCCAGATTATAGTCTAAGGAACGGAATTGATTGGGTTGCCAAAGCATCCGCAGGTTGGGGCGGTCCACGTCTTGAATAAATTGCAGGGCGGTATGGTATTCGTCGGTCACCGTCTTGTTGTGGCATTCCAGGCAGATCTTTTTGTGGGGTGCCAGATCGCAGATCCGGCGGGCATCCTCCACCAAGGCCCGGTAGTCTTCGGTTTTCAATTTGTCGCTGGGGGAATTACCGCCCCAAACCCGGATGTTGGGGGTTCCCAGGGCGTTGGCGGAAGCCAACACCGCCTCGAACAGTTCGGGCTCGCTTTCCGCAATTCTATAATAGGAACCGTAGGTGGGCATCGCAATGCCCGCTTTCTCACACGCCGCCTTCAGTTGGGCGGCTTTTTCTATGTCACCGTGGGGGCAATGGATGTCGCCGCCCCACTCAATGGCCTCTAACCCCGCCGCCTTGACAGCGGCGATCAGGGTTTCCGGCTTCTGATCCCGAAAGGAGATTGAAACTAATCCATTCATATCCGGCACCTCACGCCATCGTTTCCAGCATCTTTAAAGATACTTCGTATTCGCAGGGAGTTCCCGCCTTGTATCTGTAGAATTCATCCCGCATATAAACGGCCATCCGCTCCACTTCGTTTCCGGAGGAACCGGCGATGTGGGGCGTCAGGAACACGTTGGGCAGGGTATAGAAGGGGCTGTTTTCCACTGGCGGGTCCGGGAAGGTTACGTCCAACTGCGCGGTAAGATCCGGCCGTTCCTGCAGTACGGCCAACAGTTCATCCTCCACTACCTGCGCGCCCCGCCCGGTGTTGATGAAGGTGGCCCCTTGGGGCATAGCCGCAAAATGCTTGCCCTTCAACATTCCAACGGTGGCGGGCAGATTGGCTACGTGGTTGGATACAGTCTGACATTGGGCGAATAGTTCTTCCAACGTCACCAATTTTACGCCCAATTCCTTGGCGGTTGCTTCCGGCAGAAAGGGGTCGCAGACTAAAATTTCCGGATCAAATTGGTTCAGGAGGCGGATCACCATCTTGCCGAGCATACCCGCACCGATGATCCCCACCTTGCAACGGTAATTCCCCGGCATAGCAGAAAAGTATTCTTTTGCGGAATTCCGTCCCTCCGGGCTGGTGCTCATAGCCGCCGATTGGAAGAACCCCTTATTGGCCAGTAAGATCTGCGCCAAAGTATATTCTGCCACCGGCACCGCATTGGCGCCCCAGGCGCTGATGACCTTGATGCCCCGGTTCAAAAATGCCCGGGCAAACTTTTGAACCGAGCCTGCCGCATAAAAAACCGCCTTCAGATCCGGCAAGCACCGAGCAATTTCTTCTTCGGTGAAACTTGGCATCCCCCAGGTGGAAAAGATACATTCTACTCCGTGGCCTAAACCGGGATCAGTTAAAAGCGCCTCCTTGGTCACAGCGGCGGGGTCCAATCCGGCATCGTTTTTCAATTGTTCCAATAATTCGGCGGTATAAACCTTATATAGTTTTTTGCCGCCCATTAAAATACTTTTCATTCCCGTTGCTCCTTAATAAATATTCTGATTTTCCCGATATCGGCGCCAAACGTTTTCAAAAAAGTTTTCTTCTGCCGGAATGGGGCGCACCGGCCTCCACTGGCAGATAAAATCATTGTCCTTTAAAACCGTTTCCTGTACGTTCTTGCGGGTTTCACCGGCCTCTTCAGAAAAGCGGAACATTTCGTCCAATCCTGCCCGCAGAGAACCCTTTTCATCAAAGTTCAGAGCAGACCCTCGGGTGGCGCCCACGCTATCGATATAATGAAGCATCGCTGTTAAAAACGCTTGTTGGGTGATGAGAAGATCTTTTAATTTATAGTATAACACAAAATCTCCGTTCAGGGAACCAATGGTTTTTAATTCTGCCCTTGTTTCGGCAAGGGCCCGCTCCAGCGGTTCCTTTTTGCGAATGGCCGCCGCCAGATCGCTCATTCTGCGCTGAGCCTTCAGAATCACCGGAGCGGCGCTGTCACCCTTGGTGGCAAAATAGCCTTGATGCCGCTGAAGGGCCTCTGCCAGCGCCGCCTCAAAGCCTTCGTCAACTGAATGGGGATGGGCGCTAATGTACTGTGCCGCCCGCAGGGAGCCTACCTGCCCTGCATTGAGAGCGGATCCACCGGGTCGGGTGACTCCGTGGGTGCCGGCGCACTCGCCCGCCGCAAACAGCCCCTGAACGGAGGTCTGCCACCAGCAATCCACCGCCAACCCGCCGTTGTGATGCTGCGCACAAAGGGCGATCTCCAGATAGTCTTTTGTGATGTCTAATCCCTTGCCGGCGTAAAGTTCAATGGCAGGGGAATTCATTTTTGCAAGCCGCTCAATGGGCGTGCCAAAACAGGCCCCAGCCTTATGCAGATAAAGGTAAGCCTCCTCCGATAACCGCTGAAAATCAACGGTTTCCAGCCCAAAAGGATTGCGGGTATAATCCAGATAGACCCGCCGATGCTTTAAAACGCACTCCCGATAAACCAGCAGATCGATCACCGAGGAACCCGTCAGCACCTTTTTGGAATCAAAGGGCCATTGATAGCCCTTTAAAAAGACGTTGGAAAGGGCCTCGTAGGGGTCTTTGAAATAATCAGCCAAAAATTCGTGTTCTCTGCCGTTCTCATCTACGGAAACGAACCGGGGCAGCACTTGCATATAGGTGCCGGAAACGTTCCAGCGGGGGGCAATGGAGGCCAGCCCAAACTGCCATTCTGTCAAATTTTGCGCTTTAGCGCCGGCCATCAGCCCCAATCCGGTGGAGCCGGTGTGACATTCGGGGAAAACGCTGTCGGCATAGATGCCGGCCGGCCCGCCGGTGGCTAAAATAATGTTTCCGCACCGAAAGGCGGCGTATGTGCCGGTGGCTTGTTCCAAGCAAAGAAGGCCGCAAACCTCGTTGTTTTCTTTCAAAATTTCAACAGCCAGGTAACCGTCGTAGCCGGGGATCTCCAATTCCTGCGCCTTTTTCTCCAAAGCCTCGGTCATAAACTTTGAGGTTAAAGGGCCTGCGCTGGTGGCCCGGGCAAAGGGGTCGTGATCGGTCTTATAGCCGATGTATTCCCCGTAGCGGTTCACCGGAAAGGGAACGCCCAGTTCACAAAGATTCATAAAGCAACGAGCCGAAAGAGCGGCCTCGCAAAGGGCGTTGTCCCCATCCACGCTTCCGCCGGCGAACAGATTTTCCGCCATCTGGGCAACGCTGTCCGGGGCATCCCCGCCTAAGCCTAATTTATAATAGGTCTGCTTGTCGCTGCCGGTATTGCGGGAGGTCCCGCATTGGATCCCCTCGGTCATAATGGCGACGTTTTTGCCAAACTGCTTCAGACGGCAGGCGGCGTTGAAGCCGGCCGCACCGCTGCCCACTACGATGGCATCATAAGTAAAAATCTTCATCTTATAATCTCCGAATATGAAATCCGCCGTCTACGTC
>JAZNEH010000082.1:0-4650 GCA_045588515.1 Eubacteriales bacterium | reverse complement strand
CACCGGCTTGATTCTCTTGGGCATTGGGGCCACGTTTTTGGCATCCAAATTGCTTTCTGCCACGCTTTTGAAGGGAACCCCCTCTTCTTTCACTTTGGAATTGCCGCCCTATCGCAAGCCCCAATGGGGAAAAGTTTTGCTCCGCTCCCTGCTGGATCGTACTCTTTTCGTGCTGGGCAGAGCGGCGGCTGTGGCGGCACCGGCAGGGCTGCTGATCTGGCTGGCTGCCAATATAACGGTGGGAGATGCCAGTGTTTTGCAACATTGCGCTGATTTTCTGGATCCCTTCGGCCGCCTTTTGGGGCTGGATGGGGTGATTTTGATGGGTTTTATTTTGGGGCTCCCTGCCAATGAGATCGTGGTGCCTATTATCATTATGGCCTATCTTTCGGAAGGAACATTGGTGGAATTGAGTTTGCCGGCTATGAAAGATCTTTTTCTCAGCCAAGGCTGGACTTGGGTCACCGCTGTAAGCACTCTACTTTTCGCTCTGTTCCATTGGCCCTGTTCCACCACGTTGCTGACGGTAAAGAAAGAAACCGGCTCTTGGGGCTGGGCGGCCTTGGCCTTCGCCATGCCCACGGCCTTCGGCTTGATCGCCTGCTTCTTATTCAATCTCATAATAAAAGCAGGAGCCTTTTAAGACAAAAGGCTCCTGCTCTGTTTGGTGCCTTTAGGCGTGGAAATAAACCCCCGGTTCTACCGGGGGAAGATAAAAAGCTTTAGCATGAGAAAAACCTCCATGATAAAATGGTAAATGGTTTGGCGACCGCATTACCAAGAAAATCATGGAGGTTTTTAACAAATGAAACGAACAAATAATGAAATAAAGCGCACAGCTCATTCAAGTTACCGATACCAATATCATATAGTTTTTGCGCCGAAATATCGGCGGAAAGAAATATATGGACAATTGAGAAAAGATATTGGAGAAATTTTAAGAAAGTTGTGCGAGCAAAAGGGTGTGGAAATAATTGAAGCCGAAACGTGTATAGATCATATACATATGCTTGTTACAATACCACCGTACTTAAGTGTAGCACAATTTATGGGATTTCTCAAGGGAAAAAGTTCATTGATGATCTTTGATCGACATGCAAATTTGAAATATAAGTATGGCAGCAGAAATTTTTGGTGTAGAGGGTATTATGTAGATACAGTAGGAAAAAATAAAAGAATTATTGAGGAATACATCAGAAACCAATTAGAAGAGGACCATGCATCCGATCAAATAATCATAAAAGAATATATGGACCCGTTCACGGGTAGCAAGAAGAAGTAGGCAAAAAAAGACAGCCGCACGTGAGCGGCTGCCTGTAATGGTAATGCGGTGTCAAACTTTCGATGCCTCTTACAGAGGCTAAGCCTGTATTAGCCCCTTCTAGGGGCTGTGCAAACCACCAGTTTACTGGTGGTTATGATTATGCTCTTGTATTTGGGAATGTTCTATGTTAAAATTTCGATGGAAAACAATAACGGAGGTGTGTTATGTTTCAAATTAAAAAAATGCGGGCAGACCACGTGGTGGATTTTTCCGCAGAAGAACTGAAAAAGTATTTGAGAATGATGATGCCGGAAACCCCGGAGATCGAGATCATCTATGAGCCCGGCGCCAAGGATGGCTTCCGCTTGGGCCTGATGGAGGATTTCGGTTTGGATATGTCCGAGGCGGCCGATCCGGTATTGGATGATATTTTACATATTGATACCGACGAAAAGGGCGGGATCATTGCCGGTAGCAACCCTCGCAGTATTTTGATGGCGGTGTATCGCTTCTTCCGGGAGAACGGTTGCCGCTGGCTGTATCCCGGGATCGACGGTGAATATATCCCGATGAAGGATATTGAACCCGTTAAATACCATAAGATGGCCGATCAGCGGTTCCGCGGCGTTTGCAACGAAGGCGCCGAAAGCCAGCAATGTATGATGGAAACCATCGACTTCAACCCCAAGGTAGGGATGAACGTCTATATGATCGAGTTTGATAACCCCTATACTTATTATAATAACTACTATAGCCACAGAGGCAACGAGATGAATCGTGCCCCTGAGCGGGTATCCTTTGATCAGGTGAAGCAGTGGAAGCGCCTTTGCGAGGTGGAAATGTCTAAGCGTGGCCTGCAGTTCCACGATATGGGCCACGGCTGGACCGCCGATCCTTACGGCTTTGATTCCACCGAGGGATGGGCCGTTACCACCCAGGAGATCCCCGAGGAAAGCCGCCAGCATCTGGCCTTGCTGAACGGCGTGCGGGAATTCCGGGGCGGGGTTCCTTTGAACACCAACCTTTGTATGTCCAACCCCCTGACCCGCACCATTATGGCTAAGGCCATTGCCGATTATGCGGAGAAGCATCAGAACGTGGATTTTCTGCACGTTTGGTTGGCAGACGGCTCCTGCAACCATTGCGAATGCGATGAATGCCGCAAGATGATCCCCACGGATTATTATATGATGATTATGAACGAACTGGATGAAATGCTCACCGCTCGGAATCTGGCTACCCGGATCGTCTTCATCTGCTATGTGGATACTTTATGGGGCCCCGAAAAGATCTTTATTAAGAATCCCAAGCGGTTTTCTCTGCTCTATGCCCCCATCACCCGTACCTATACTACCAGCATGAACGGCGAAAGCAAGATCCCTGCCGCTCCCAAATATGTGCGCAACGCTTGGGAACGCCCCGTTTCCGGCGAGGAAAATATCGCCCTTTTGAGAACTTGGAAAGAAAACTGGAAAGGCCCCTGCTTCAGTTATGAATATCATTTCTGGCTCCATCAGTATCGGGATCCCGGCGCAATGTATTTCAGCCGCCGGATCTATGACGATATCCGCGGCCTGAAGGCGCTGGGCATCGACGGCTACGTGGAAGATGGCTCCCAGAGAAGTTTCTTCCCCAACGGCCTGAATATGTATACCTACGCTATGGCGCTCTTTGATAACGATCTTTCCTATGAAGAGATCGTGGAAGACTTTATGAGCCATGCCTACGGCACCGATTGGAAGAAGGTTGCCGATTATATGCAAAAGATCTCCGATACCTTTGATTTTGCTTACGTGAGCGGCGAAAAATCTATGGATCTTTCCATCAGCAAGCACTATAACCCCGCTATGGCAGAGCAACTGAAAAAGGTGGATGCGCTGGCGGAAGAAGGATTGGCTCTGGTGAAGGCTCATACCACCTATGCCTGCCGCCCTGAGGCGATCTCTTATCGGATGCTGCGGTTCCACACGGAATATTGCAAAGGTTTGGCTAAGGCCCTCATCGCCCTCGCCCAGGGGAAGAACGAGGAAGCAAGCAAATTGTTCCTGGAGTTCTTGACCAATGCAGGCCGCCACGAGATCGAATTCGATGCCTATTACGATCAGAGAACCCTGTTCCATTCCTTTAAAAAATTTATGAATATTGACACCAAGTCCCTGATCGAAGGGGAGTAATTGAATAAAACCGCCCGAAGAAGAGAAGATCACAACTCTTTTTCGGGCGGCTCCTTTTGGGAAAGTTGCAACAGCAACAGTTCCAGCTGCTTAGTGAACAGAAGGGGATTGGGTGCTTCCGTCATCAGCCGCTGGATCCAGCCTTCGTGCATATAGAAGGTCTTGCGCCCCAGCTCGTAAAGGCTTTTTACCCGGGAAAGATCCGGGATCCGACAAATGCAGTCCTTAAAATCGGGCACGTTCGCCCCGGCGAAGGTGAAAACGTAATAGGTGGGACAGCTGTCGCCGGTGCTGTAGATGCTGTGAAATTGCATAGGCGGGTGCAAAAAAGCCTGTCCTGCTTCCAGTTCTAAGATCTGCTCTCCGGCTGTGATCCCCACCCGTCCCTCTTCTACACAAACCAACTCCCAAAAATCGTGGCTTTCGCCGGGGAACCGATAGTCGGCGGTGCGGGTCTTGCGGAAAAAGGTGTGTAATTCAGTGATCCGAAGGTTTTGGTCCAATGAAAAAGACATAACGGACTCCTATATAAAATCGAAGATTATGTATATAAATATCCATAGTATTTTTTGCCGAAAACCGTTAAAATCTATGTGATAAATCCATTTTAGCAGAAAAATCTTTAAGAGTCAAATCTTTGAAAATATGGAGGAGTTTTGGATGGAACCTTTAAAAGTGATCGTCATCGGCGCCGGCGGACGGGGCAGTCGATATACGGATATTATGGGGGAATTCCCTGCCCGCTTCAAGGTGGTTGGGGTGGCAGAGCCCATCGAAGCACGGCGGGATTATATTCGCCAAAAGCACGGAGTGGAGCCCGCCCGGTGCTATGATACCTGGGAAACGATTCTGGCGGAGCCCAAATTTGCGGATATTGCCATTATCTCTACCATGGATCGGATGCATTTCGCCCCGGCAGATTCCGCCTGTTCCGATCAAACCGATGCGAATTTTCTTCATAGGTCAGCCCTCCGAAATCGTGTTTTTTATTTAAGTATAGTGGAGTTTTCGAGCGCGCACAAGTCCCGTTTCAATCGGTTTTAGGGTATGATTCAATCAAATTTCATTGACTTTTTTCGCTCTCTTGCTATAATCAAATTAAAAAGGAGGGAGCCTATGCAGGAAAAAAGCTTATCCCAACTGATCTATTGCGATTTCGACTTGCAGAATATCACTGTTTGCCAAACGGATTTTAAACATCAACACGTGGTG
>JAZNEH010000081.1:0-5611 GCA_045588515.1 Eubacteriales bacterium | reverse complement strand
GAATAGCCGGTGATACTGCAGGCATTAAAATCCGCCGGGTGGCAGAGATAATAATCCACATTCACGTCAAAAGGCAATTCAAAGCCACTGACGGAAAGGCTATAAACGGGTTCATCGGCAGAAGCCGCCAGAGGGAAACTGCAAAGCATTAATACCGCCAATAAAGCGGCGATTGGTTTAAATAATAATTTTTTCATCATCATTCTGCCCAGTTATGTGCCACTTCCTGCACATCATCGTCATCTTCCAACGCATCCAACAACAGTTGCATTTTAAGAAGATCTTTTTCGTCTGTCAGGGTTACTTCGTTATCGGCAACCCGGGTTACTTCAGCGGTAATGAAGGAATAACCGGCCTTTTCCAAAGCAACACGCACATCGGAGAAGGCTTCGGGAGAAGTGGTGATCTCGAAGGCATCCCCTTCGGCGTTGAAATCATCGGCGCCGCTATCCAGAGCTACCATCATCAATTCATCTTCATCCACATCTTCTTTATCGATCACCAGAATCCCGCACTTATTGAACTGCCAGAGCACGCTGTTGGTGGCGCCCAGATTGCCGCCGAATTTATCGAAATAATGGCGCACGTTGGCGGCAGTACGGTTACGGTTATCGGTCAGGCAATCCACAACCACAGCAACGCCGCCGGGGCCATAGCCTTCATAGATCAAGGAATCATAGTTGCTGGCATCGCCGGAGCCACTGGCCTTTTTGATGGCCCGCTCAATGTTATCATTGGGCACGTTGGCGGCCTTGGCCTTGGCGATCACGTCGGCCAGGCGGGAGTTGGAATCGGGGTTGGGGCCCCCTTCTTTTACGATTACCATAATTTCACGGGCCATCTTTGTGAAGATCTTGGCCCGCTGGGCATCGGTTTTGCCCTTCTTATTTTGAATATTATGCCACTTGGAATGTCCTGACATAGGTTTTCGCTCCTTTTTTACACATTTTTACAATTTAGTAGTATAACATATACAGCCGATAATTTCAAGCCCCCGAAAACTTGAATTCTTTGGTATATTATGCTAAAATGAAAGCAACTATAAAAGGAGTTTAAGATTCTATGAAAAATTTTTCCGTTAAAAGACTGATCTGGCCCACCGTTTTGGTCTTTTTCGCCGCCTTTATCGGATTGCGTACCGCCAACGGCGCTATCCATCCGGCAGATCCCATTATTCTGCTGATCTCGGTTTTAATGCCAACCCCTTATGCTTTGGTATCGGTTGGATTGGGGAGCTTCATCGCCGATTTGGCAAAGGGCTTTTATCTGTTAAGCCCTGCTACTCTTATCATCAAGTTATTGATGGTGTTGGCGGTGAAAGCAATGATGAAAACCAAGCCCGCCGGAAAATACCCGGAAATTCTCACCGCCCCGGCCCTTTTGATCCCGGTGGCGGGCTATTATCTTGCAAAGGTGATCGAACTCTTGATTCAAAAGCAAGGATTTAAGGCCTTTTCGGCCGGTGCAACAACTTTGCAGAAGGATCTGGTGCAGGCAGCGGCCGGTATTTTGGTTTATTTTATTCTTTATCATTTAGTGACCAGTTTTATAGAATTCCGCAAGTCGTTGAAACAGCCAAAAGAGGAGGAGCAGGAATGAAAGAATTACGCTATGCCATCGTTGGCTTTGGGGGCGTTGCCAAGCATCACGCGCTGGCCTCCTATCAGGCCGCTTTGCAATTTGAGAATGAAGTTTGCCCCCGGTTGGTGGGAGTCATGAACCGCACAGCCAAAGAATCGCCCTTGCCCGGCGTTCCCCATTTCACCGATCTGGAAGAAATGGTGGCCGCCTGCAAGCCGGATTTTCTGGATCTTTGCTTGCCCCAACATCTGCGGGAAGAAACCATCCGCTTTGCGGCCGAACGTGGATTGCCCATTTATTGCGAAAAACCTTTGGCGGCCAATCTGGAACAGGCGGAACTTTTTGCTGATCTGGCCCGAGAGATCCCAACAGCGATGGCCTTTGAGTTCCGTTGCGTGCCGGCGGTGCATCTGATGAAAAAAAATCTGGATCTGATCGGCCCGCTCTTTGATTTCAAGGCCCAATTTCTGCACGATAGTTATCTTCTGCCCCGGGCCAAAACATGGCGGATGACCGCCGTGAACGGCGGGGGTTCCCTATTGGATCTGGGCGTTCATTTTGTGGATCTGCTCTACTTTATTTTAGGAGAGCCGGAGTATCGGAGCGGCACCAAAGGCATCTATTTCACCGAACGGAACGAAGTGGATGAATACGGCACGATCCATATGACCGCCGGCGGTGTGCCCGGAACCTTGGAAACTTCCCGCATCCACGCCACCGATGAACGCAGCCGCACCATCACCCTCTTTGGGGAAAAAGGCCAACTTTCCATTGATCTGGATCGCCCCTATGAACTGCATCATTATGATCTGGCAGAGTGGAAAACCACTATTTACCGTGCAGACAAAGAACTGCTAGCCGAATTGATGTATCCCGGAACCCGGGATTCTCTAGGCGACTATCAAGACGACCATACTTCTTCCCTGCTCCACTTTGCCCGCTTCCTTTATACCGGGCAGGAAGATCCCACCATCGCCACCTTTGAGGATGGCCTGATAGCACAGGAATTTTTAGCAAATATTTTAGAGCAAGCATAAAGGGGGAAACGAACAAAAAAGAGTGCCGATTTCGTCAAAACGGCCCGAAGCTGTATGTGGATACTGCGAGAGGGCGTTTTGGCGGAAAGCAGAAAAAATTCAATAAAAATGCGGCTTTGCCGCATTTTTTCCTTTAAATGATCCCCTCGCCACGCTTATGGGGAGCATACATTTTTCTTTTTTCTGCGGTCGGTGCCTTTTTTGACAGTCTGAGGGGGAACCTTTTGAAAAAGGTTCCCCCTTTTAATCCCCCTCTAAAACTTTCAATGTTTTTCGCATAGATTGAAATATAACTTATCCTGCTGGCGGCAATATAAAACAGCCGGGTCCATATCCTCATTCTCTTTTTCTACTTGAACAAGAACCAAATCCGAAATATCCACGACCTTATTTCCTATCCCGGAATGTTTTATCATCATTTCTTGACAATCAAACAGCATAAAATCTTCGGCTCCAAATCCGATCATAGAACATACAGCCGCCGCCACGCTTTTGCCCAGTTCCGTGCGCCCATCGATTAAAACCCAAACCCTCTTTTCGGTCTTATAAAGACTCTCCATAATTCGATACAGTTCATAACCTGCTTCATCCTCATCAAACGCATCTACTGAACTAAAAAACGAAACAATATATGGTTTCATAATACCTCCTGCTTTGCTTATAAAAATAAGCATTTTTTTATAACATTATACAATTGCTTTCTGTTTTAATCAAGTGCTTTCTTGATAATACTGTTTTTATCGTTTGATAAAAATATAATGTTATTATCAAAAACTAGGAGAGCATTATGAGCAAAGTAGTTGGTTTCAAAAATCAAGATCGCTTTATTCAATTAGGTGTTGCAATCGCAACTTTACGAAAAATTCGAGGATTATCACAAGAAAAGTTAGCAGAAAAAGCCGAAATCAGCCGTTCGCTTTTGAGCGCAATAGAGGCTCCCGGCATGGCGGTTGGTTTTTCGATGGAGGTTTTCTATAACTTAGCAGATGCTCTGAACATTGATCCTGTTGATCTATTAAAAGCTTCTGTCTTCCCGGATGATGTGATTAAAAATCAGTAAAAAAGCAGACCCAACTGGGTCTGTTTTTTTAGTGGATAGAATTATCGTTTAGAAAGTTTTTCGGGGATTTTAAAACCCCCTTTTTACAAAAAGGGGGTTTTAATGGGGTTTGGGGCAAGGCCCCAATTACTTATTCTTTTTAGAAACTTCCTTCAGCCGCAAAGCATTGCTCAAGGTTTGCTTACGCAGGCGGATATTTTTAGGCGTAACCTCAATATATTCATCCTGAGCAATGAACTCAATGGATTCTTCCAAGCTCATCTTCTTGGGCGGGATCAGCCGCAAAGCCTCATCGGCGCCGGAAGCCCGCATATTCGTGGCGTGTTTCCGTTTGCAGACGTTCACAGCGATATCATCGCCCTTAGGATTCATTCCCACGATCATTCCTTCATAAACCGGGGTGGAAGGATCGATAAAGAGAGTGCCCCGTTCCTGGGCATTAAAGAGGCCGTAGGTTACTGCCTCGCCGCTCTCGAATGCGATCAGGGAGCCGCTGGAGCGGCCGGGAATTTCGCCTTTGAAGGGCTCATATCCGTGGAAAATGGAGTTCATAATCCCCTCGCCCCGGGTGGCGGTGAGAAAATCGCTTTTATAGCCGATCAAGCCACGGGCCGGAACCAGATACTGCAATTTCATTCGGCTTCCGTTGGGTTCCATAGAGATCATCTCCCCTTTACGGGAGCCCAAACGCTCTACCACAGAGCCCACGCTATCTTCCGGCACGTCAATAAACACCTGCTCAATGGGCTCGCATTTCACGCCATCAATCTCTTTATACAGCACGTGGGGCATAGAAACGGCAAATTCATAGCCTTCCCGGCGCATAGTTTCGATCAAAATAGAAAGGTGCATTTCACCCCGGCCGGCCACCTTAAAGGTATCGGCGGTTTCGCCCTGTTCCACCCGCAGAGAAACGTCTTTCAGAAGTTCCCGCATCAACCGATCCCGCAGATGGCGGGAAGTTACGAACTTCCCTTCCCGGCCGGCAAAGGGGCTATTATTAACCATAAAGTTCATTTCCAAGGTGGGCTCGCTGATCTTCACAAACGGCAAGGGATCTGCGTGGTCGGCGGCGCAGAGGGTTTCGCCGATGGTGATATTCTCAATACCGGAGAAGCAGATAATATCTCCCACCTTCGCCTCATTCACCGGCACCCGGTTCAGGCCTTCAATGGCAAACAAGGCCTGAACTCGACCTTTGCGCACCTCTTCAGGATGATGATAGTTGCAGATCAACACTTCTTCATTTTGATGGATCACGCCCCGCTCGATTCGGCCGATACCGATCCGACCTACAAAATCATTATAGTCGATGGAAGAAATCAGCACTTGCAAAGGTTCTTCCATTTCCCCTTCGGGGGCTGGAATATGTTCCAGAATTTTATCAAAGAGCGGTGCCAGATCCGTGCCTTTCGTTTCCGCATCCAGAGAAGCGGTTCCTTCCCGGCCGGAACAAAACAGAATGGGGCTATCCAATTGCTCATCGGTTGCGCCCAGTTCCATCAGCAGTTCCAAAACTTCATCCACCACTTCGTTGGGCCGGGCATCGGGGCGGTCGATCTTATTCACCACAACGATGATCTTATGGCCCATTTCCAAAGCCTTTTCCAAAACGAAGCGGGTTTGAGGCATTGCGCCCTCGAAACTATCCACCAGCAGCAATACGCCGTTCACCATCTTCAAAATACGCTCTACCTCGCCGCTGAAATCGGCATGGCCCGGCGTATCCACGATATTGATCTTAGTATCATTCCAATGGGCGGCAGTATTTTTCGCCAGAATGGTAATGCCCCGTTCCCGTTCCAGATCGTTATTATCCATCACCCGATCGGCAACCACTTGGTTATCCCGGAAAACGCCGCCCTGCTTAAGCATTTCGTCTACCAAGGTAGTTTTACCGTGGTCAACGTGGGCGATTATGGCAATATTTCTT
>JAZNEH010000080.1:0-5402 GCA_045588515.1 Eubacteriales bacterium | reverse complement strand
AAAGCAGGATGCAATTGCATCCTGCTTTTATTCAATGTATTCATAGCCAATGCGTGGATCTCCGTTTTCCAAATAAATCGTTCCGCAACGGATAAAACCGTGTTTTTCCACAACGTGTTGCATAATTTTATTATCTTGATGGGTATCGATACGCAGATGGCTAATCTGCTCACGGCAAAATTCAAAAACAAGGGTAAACATTCCTTTTATCGTTCCCCCGTTTGCAACCCGATGAATTACGCCATAGGGTTCATTAGAACGCCACTCCCCGTTTTCGATTACTGCATAGGTGGGATCCGGGGCAATCTCAAACATAAAGCAACCGGCAATCTTACCCGCTTCTTCCACCACATATAGGCGTTTTTTCTGAATATCCTGTTCCATAACTGCCTTGCGGGGCGTAATCTTCCCCCACTGGTTAGGGTTGCCGGTGCGGACCATAAATTCTCTTGCATAGGCATAAATTTCCAAAATCATCGGAAGATCATTAATTGAGGCAATTCTAATCAAGCCCGATTCCTCCACTTTCTCAAATATGTTCTATTTTAATGTATAATGATTGTTTTTTCAAGAGATCGCCTGATAATTAATTAAAAATATCGTTGAATTTTCAGTTTTACTATGATAGAATTAAATATAATTATTGATAAAAGAAGGAATTTGTTATGGTATTAACAGAAATCAAAAGTCTTTTCCGGAATAAGGAAGAGTACGTTGGCAAAAAAATCACTGTTGGCGGCTGGGTACGTTCCAACCGTGCATCTAAGAATTTTGGTTTTATCGTTTTAAACGACGGCACCTTTTTTGAGCCCTTGCAAATCGTTTACGGCGATTCTTTAAATAATTTCAATGAGTTGAGCAAAATCAACGTTGGCACTGCCTTAACGGTTACCGGAACTTTAGTTGAAACCCCCAATTCCAAGCAACCTTTTGAAATTCAGGCTGAAACCGTTGAAGTGGAAGGGCCCTCTACGCCCGATTATCCCTTACAAAAGAAGCGTCATAGTCTGGAATATTTAAGAACCATCCCCCATCTTCGGGCCAGAACCAATACATTCCAGGCTGTTTTCAGAGTACGCTCACTGGCGGCTTATGCAATTCATAAATTCTTTAATGAAAGAAACTTTATTTATGTGCATACGCCCTTGATTACCGGAAGCGACTGTGAAGGTGCAGGCGAAATGTTCCGGGTAACCACCCTGGATCTCAATGACCTGCCTTTAGACGAAAACGGCAAGGTTGACGACACCCAAGATTTCTTTAATAAAGTCACCAGCCTGACTGTTTCCGGCCAGTTAAACGGCGAAACCTATGCCCAAGCTTTTAAAAATATCTATACCTTTGGCCCCACTTTCCGGGCTGAAAATTCCAACACCACCCGTCACGCTGCCGAATTCTGGATGATCGAGCCGGAAATCGCCTTTGCCGATCTGAAAGACGATATGATTTTGGCGGAAAGTATGTTAAAATACATTATCCGTTATGTGATGGAAAATGCTCCTGAAGAAATGGCGTTCTTCAATCAATTTATCGATCCTGGTTTGATCGACCGCCTGAACCACGTTTTGGAAAGCGAGTTCGGCCATGTCACCTATACGGAAGCCATTGAAATTCTCGAAAAGAACAACGACCAGTTCGATTATCCTGTTCATTGGGGCAGTGATCTGCAAACAGAACACGAACGGTATCTCACAGAAGAGATTTTCAAACGCCCGGTATTTGTTACTGACTATCCCAAGGAAATCAAAGCCTTCTATATGAAGTTAAATTCAGATGGAAAAACCGTTGCAGCTATGGACTGCCTGGTTCCCGGCATCGGCGAAATCATCGGCGGCAGCCAACGTGAAGATGATCTGGAACTTTTGAAAGAAAGAATGAAGGAACTGAATCTAAACGAAGAAGATTATGGTTTCTATCTGGATCTCCGTAAATACGGATCTACACGCCACGCCGGCTTCGGTTTGGGCTTCGAGCGGTGCGTTATGTATCTCACCGGTATGGGCAACATTCGGGATGTCATCCCCTTCCCCAGAACCGTTAATAACTGCGAACTTTAATTCAAAAGCAGGATGCAATTCAAATTGCATCCTGCTTTTTTACATTTTTTCTGTAATCGGGGACTTTTTTGACAATCGCAAGAGAATTGCATCAGCAATTCTCTTTCCATTTTAAATAGAGATAAAGACGAGCCGTTGCTTCCGCATCACACCAAGCACGATGCGCATCTTCCTGCGGGATCTTCAACAGGCTTGCCAAGTACGTCAGTTTATAAGTGGGCAACCCGGGAAACACCCGTTTTGCATAAGATAGCGTATCAAAAACCGCATTATCGAAATAAATTCCATTGGCCTCAGCCTCTCTGCACAAAAAGCGGCAATCAAACGCCGCATTATGTGCCACCATCGGCAAGGCCCCCACATATTCACGAAACGAGGGTAGCAACTGTTCAATCGTAGGGGCATCTTGAACCATTTCATTGGTGATCCCGGTGATAGCAGTGATTTGCGGAGATATGAATTTTTGCGGATTAACCAGCGATGAATAGCGGGACATTAAATAGCCACGTTCCACCTTCACTGCCCCGATTTCTGTTATTTTTTCTCCAGTTCCCAGGCCGGTAGTTTCAAAATCAAAGGCCACAAAGGAATCAAAATTTGCCGTTTTAATCTTAAACATTTTTTTCTAATAAACAAACCGCATGGCAAGCCATCCCTTCACCGGCTCCGGTGAAACCCAGATGTTCCTCAGTGGTGGCTTTAAAATTCAACTGATCCGGTCCGCAGCCGATCGTGGCAGCCAAATTCTTTAAAATTTCATCACGATAAGGGCCAATCTTCGGGCGTTGCGCAATTAATGTAATATCGGCATTCGCCAGCCGATATCCTTTTTCGCTCATTGTTTCCACCACATATTCCAGTAGTTTTAAACTGCTGATCCCTTTATATTGAGGATCAGAATCCGGAAAATGACGTCCGATATCGCCCATTCCGGCAGCACCTAGCATAGCATCCATCAATGCGTGGGTTAAAACATCTGCATCGGAATGTCCCAGTAACCCTTTTTCATAAGGAATCTCTACGCCGCCTAAAATCAGTTTTCTTTCTTCCATAAGGCGGTGAACATCATATCCATGGCCAATTCTCATTTTCTCGCCTCCAAAATCGCTTTCATCACCGGAATATCTTCCGGAACTGTGATCTTCAAATTATCTCGATGCCCCTCAACAAAAGCCACTTCTTTCCCAAAATGCTCAAAAACAGATGCATCATCTGTGAATTCAATACCGGTTAAAAGGGCTTTTTCGGCCAGCCGAAGGTATTCTTCCCGCTCAAAAACCTGCGGTGTTTGAATCCCCACCAGATTGTTTCGGGGAACCGTTTCTATAATCTTTTCGGAATCAATTTTCTTAATGGTATCAGTTAAATAACAACCAAGCGCTGCCGCACCGCATTTTTGGGCAGCGTGTACGGTTCGGTCAATATCCTCCGTGCGGATCAGCGGCCGAGCTCCGTCGCCGATTGCAACAAACGCATCATCGGAAGTTGTTGCTCGAACGCCATTCAAAACCGATTCCATTCGTGTTTTTCCGCCTTCAACAACCATCTGCACTTTTTTCAGGTTATACGTTTCCTTAAAGGAATAATATAAGTCTATTAATTCCGCCTTGGTAACCACAATTATCCGATCGATAGAAGAAGCCTTTTCATAAGCCAACAGAGTATGCACCACCACCGGAATTCCCTCTAATTCCAATCGTAATTTATCCCCGCATTGCTCTTTCATTCGGGTTCCGCTCCCTGCGCAAACCAGAACCGCCGATATTCTTTGATCCGCCACAGTTTTTCCTCCTATCAAAAAGGGCTGAAAATCTATGTTTCAGCCCAAAGTATGATCGATAACTTCTTGCAATTTCGCTAAAATCTCTTCATGACTCAGGTTCAAGGCCATTGCCAATTCCGAGCACATAATATTCTTGGCATTCACCATCATCATCCGATCGCCGGTGGATAAACCAACGTTTTTATCCCGCAGCATCAAAATCTTCACAACCTCAGCCACCTTCTCCGGCATACCGCTCTTTAAATACTCGCTATTTTCTTTAAAGCGTTTTCCCCAGGGGGCAGTAACATCAATAACAATCTCCGAAAAATAAGCCAATATTTGCTCCGCTTCTTCCGCAGAAACAATTGGGCGCAAGCGAATATTCCCGGTATTTGAAACCGGGATCGCTAAACGGATGTTTCCTCCCAACAAACTAATATTATAATAATCACGCGGTTGACCGCCGATGATCTTCGTTTCAACATTCTCGATCACACCGGCGCCATGCATCGGATAAACAACTTTATCCCCGATACTAAACATTTTCTACCTTGCCTTCCTACTTTCAAAACCAAAAACCAAGGGTCATCTATTCATATACCCTATTAATATTATAACGCAAATGTCGAGATTTGGCAAATAAAAATCTTCAACAAAAACCTTTACTTTTTCTTGGAATGTATTATAATATTTGCATATAAGGAGATCGAATATGAAACAAGTTGAACGAAAAATTGTTGCAAAAAACAAAAAGGCAACCTTTGATTACTTTGTACTCTCCACCTATGAAGCTGGGATCGTTTTATTTGGAACCGAGATCAAATCAATTCGCCAAGGAAGCGTAAATCTTAAAGACAGTTATTGCGAATTTGAAGATGGGGAACTTTATATCCGAGGAATGCATATCTCTCCCTATGAAAAAGGAAATATTTTCAATCGGGATCCTCTCCGCTTAAAGAAACTGCTGATGCATAAGAAAGAGATTATGACGCTCTTCGGGAAAGTAAAGCAAGACGGCTTGACATTGATTCCGCTCTCTCTTTATTTCAGCGGTTCTAAAGTTAAAGTTGAACTGGGCCTTTGCCGAGGCAAAAAGAACTATGATAAGCGAGATACCTTGGCCAAAAAAGAGGCGAACCGTGAAATAGAAAAACGTTTAAAGGCAAACAACATCAGTTATTAAATAGCAAAAAATGGGATACTTTAACATAAAAAGATCAAAAAAATCCCTTTGCTCCTAAAGCACACACCGTGCTCCTTTAATCACCTGGTGGGCAAAAATGCAACGGCAGAACAAGCGGAGTTGGGTTCCTTGAAAAAACAGGTTACGGATCATTATCCCACAACCTTCCTATGGCATACCGAAACAGATCAAACTGTGCCGATTAAAACTCTATTTTTATAACCAATACCTTAGCAGAAAACATAAACCGTCAATGCTGAAAAAACGGCTCTGCCAATGGATAGCCAATAGTATCCTTTTCCTAAAAGAAACTTTTTTGCTTAATTTGAAAAAAGCCTATATATTATTTTGATTTTGTGATATAATATATAAGAATGCGGGGGCGTAAAGGTTTCGA
>JAZNEH010000079.1:0-15171 GCA_045588515.1 Eubacteriales bacterium | reverse complement strand
AGAACGACTTTCTCGTTTGCTGAAGGGTTTGCTTTGTCATATCAATTTAATTCCTGTAAATCCCATTGAAAACGGTGTTTTTAAAGCACCGAACCGGGAGGGAATTTATGCTTTTCAAAAATCACTGACTGATCTGGGTTTGAATGCCACGATCCGACGAACGTTGGGAAGTGATATTTCCGCATCTTGCGGCCAACTTCGTCATCAACATATGAAAAAGGAGGATGAAGCCGGTGAAAATAGTCGGCAGTAGCCATGTTGGCATGGTTCGTAAAGAAAACCAAGATACATTTTGGTGTTCGCCCGCCGAAGAAAATAGTTGTTTTGCAGTCATATGCGACGGTATGGGCGGAACCAACGGCGGAAGTTGCGCCAGCAATATTGCAAAAGAAACTGCCCGCTTGAATTGGTTGGAACGCGGAAACGCCAAACCGAAAGCTTTGTTTGAAAAAATGGTGCATCAAAGCAACCAAAACGTTTATACAGCTTCGGAAGAGGATCTTGAACTTGCCGGAATGGGCACCACAATGGTTTTAGTCTGGGCGGAAAAAAATCAAATTTATTTTGCAAATATCGGCGATAGCCGTGGTTATCATATTTCAAACGGTAGCATCACTCAGATTACGAAAGATCATTCTGCCGTTCAGCAATTGGTTGATAGCGGTCATATCACGCCTCGCCAAGCGAAAAATCATCCCAATAAAAATATTATCACCCGGGCAATTGGCATTGAAGAAGAAGTGTCCTTTGACTTTTTTCAAGTGGGTGCTTCTCCAGGCGATATAATCGTTTTATGTTCGGATGGGCTAAGCAATTTAGTCGATGAAAATGAAATTCAGTTTGAGGCTTTTGGCGGCGAGTTTAACGATCTGCCGCAACGGTTGATCGAACTTGCCAATAGCAGAGGCGGCAACGATAATATAACAGTTGTTGCTATCCAGATTTAAGGAGGATTAAGCAGAGATGGAAAGATATATCGGTAAAGTGCTCAATGATCGCTATATGATTACAGAAGTAATCGGCGTTGGTGGGATGGCATATGTTTATAAAGCCTTCGATAAAATTTGCAATCGAGTGGTTGCTGTGAAGATTTTAAAGGATGAATTTATGTCGGATACTCAATTCCGTCGTCGGTTCACCAATGAATCTAAAGCAATAACGATGCTTTCTCAAGGGAATATCGTGGACGTTTACGATGTTTCCTTGGAAGGTGATGCTCTTTATATTGTTATGGAATATATTGATGGCATCACTTTAAAAGAGTATATGGAAAAGAAAGGAATGCTTTCCGGAACGGAAGCGTTACATTTTATCAAACAAATTCTGAAAGCATTGGCCCACGCCCATGAACGGGGAATTGTTCATCGGGATATTAAACCTCATAATATTATGTTGTTGAAAGATGGATCCATTAAGATCACTGATTTTGGCATTGCGCGCTTAACGAAGTTTGATACACAAACCATCAGTGATATGACGATTGGATCTGTGCATTATATCAGCCCTGAGCAAGCGAGCGGCGATCGCACAGATGCCCGCAGCGATCTTTATTCTGTTGGTATCATTCTTTATGAAATGCTCACTGCAAAGTTGCCTTTTGAGGCAGATACAGCCGTTGCAGTTGCTTTGAAACAGGTTCAGGATCAGCCTGAATTGCCTTCTGAAATTTGCGAAGACCTGCCCCGTGGGCTGGAAGATATCACGCTAAAGGCTATGATGAAAGATCCGGCCATTCGCTATCAATCCGCTGGCGCCTTTTTGGCTGATATCAGTATGTTTGAAGAAGACCCAACCATTGTGTTCAATTATTCTGCCGAACCTACGATGGAGATTCCTGCTGTGACAAACGATAATTCTCCCACAATCACGACCCCCATTTTAAAGGAAGAGCCGATCGAGGAAGAGGATTTAGAAGAGGAAGAACTTGCTGAAGATGAGGAAACGGGATCTTCATTTAAGAAGACTTGGTTGCCTGTTTTGGCAGGAATCGCCACAGCATTTGTCCTGCTTTTGCTGGTTGGGCTGGGCATTATTTTCCAAAAAGAACTTTTCGGCACTAACACAGTAGATTGCCCCAACGTTGTTGGTTTAACTTTGGAACAAGCTAAATCCCAGCATAACTTTGAATTTGTTGTGGAATCCACGATCTCTAGTGATGAACACCAAGTGGGCGAGATTATTTCTCAAAAACCGGTTGCTAATACGCAAGTGAAGAAAAAAAGTAAGATCACGTTGGTTATTTGCGGAACATCTACTCTTCTGCCAGAAGACGATAATAATGAGATCACCAATAATGGCGGAGATGCGGTGAACTATGTTCCGGATGTATTAAAAATGGGCAAAACAGCGGCAATCGATGAGTTTGAACGCCAGGGAATTGCCTATAAGATCGTTTCCAGACCCAGTAGTGATGTGGATCTTGGCTGTGTTATCACAACCTATCCCAGCGCCGGTCAAGAAGTATTTGAAGATACGATTGTAACAATTTATATCAGTAGCGGTCCTTCCGAAGAGGAGAATGATGTGGATGAGGTTAAAACCATCAAAATGCCGGATCTTTCCAGCCTGACCTTGGACGCTGCTAAAACAACACTTTTGAATAATAAATTGGTGATTGGTACAGTAACCGAAGAAAATAGCGAAACTGTTGAAGCGGGTAAGGTTATTCGTCAGAGTGTTTTGAAGGATATGTCGGTGGAAGAAGGAACTAGCGTAGATCTCGTTATCAGTAGTGGTCCGTTGGTTGATGAACCTTCTGTTGATACTCCCGATGGTAGCAATGATGCTCCGAATAACGATGGCAGTGGTGAAGTGGTTGCACCTGTTCTGAAGGATGTGTCTGTCCCGGTTGATTTGTCCGGTTATGTAGATCCTAATAATGCTGAAAAACAGGTGACCGTTGTTGCCACAGCGGCAGATGGAACCTCTTTGTATACCCAAACCGTTAAACCGGCGGAAACACCTCAGTTGTTGATCAATCTTACTCAACAGGCTGTAGACGCCATTATTAACATATCAATCGACGGCGTACCTGCCACTCCCTTTACGGTTTCCTAATATCTATGAAGGGAAAAATCATCAAATTGCTTTCCGGTGTTTACACCGTTGAAACACCGGAAGGCCAATATCTTTGCCGAGCAAAAGGAAGTTTTAGAAAACAGGGGATTTCTCCGGTTCCGGGAGATAATGTTGAAATTCTGGCAATGCCGGATCATACCGGCAGAATTGATGAGATCCTACCTCGAAAGAATTATTTGATTCGACCGAACGTTGCGAATGTAGATATCCTTTGTTATGTTTCTTCCTTTGGCCGGCCTACACCCTTTCCGTATACGATCGACAAAATGCTTGTAATTGCAAAAAACCAGGGAATCAAGCCGATTTTGATCTTTAATAAACAGGATTTGCCGGATGTGGAACAAGTGGAACAACTGGCATCTTTATACGAAGGATTAGAATATGAGATTCACCGTGTTTCTGCTGTAAACGGAGAGGGAATGGATCGCCTTCAAAAGGCGCTTTATGGCAAAACAGTAGTTTTTGCAGGGAACACCGGCGTTGGTAAAAGCAGCATTTTGAATGCTTTGTATCCCGAACTTCAGTTAGATACCGGTGAGATTTCAGATAAACTGGGCCGTGGCCGCCACACCACCCGGCATACAGAATTATTCCCGGCCAATGGCGGATTGATCGCTGATACGCCCGGTTTCGGTGCTCTGGAACTGGAAGGTTACCAAGTGGATAAAACGCAATTATCATCCTATTTTCCTGAGTTTTTAGAGCCGATGAAACATTGCCCTTATTTGGATTGCGCCCATATGGACGAGCGGAACTGTGGGGTAAAAGAAGCGGTGGATGCCGGTTTGATCAATCAAGGAAGATATGAGAATTATCGGCAGATCTATCAGTTTTTAAGAGAGGATGAAGTTCCTTGGAGCAAAAAAACAAACGGCTAATGATCTTTCTTGCCGGTGAAATTCGAAATAAAGAGCGAATTTCTGCTTTAATTCGACAAAATGATTTTGATTTTTATGCCGCCGATGCCGGATATTTGCACGCCCTTGAATTTGGGGTTCCGCTTCAGGAGGTTTTTGGAGATTTTGATTCGATGCCCCGGCCGAATATCGATAATATCCGTGTATTTCCGACTGAAAAAGATCAAACAGATAGCGAGATCGCATTGGATCTTGCCATCCAAAACGGCTACCGAGAAGTTTGGATGATTGCTCCCTTTGGCGGTAGATTGGATCATACCTATGCGAATCTTTGTCTGTTGGAAAAAGCAACTGCGCATCAATTAAATGTATATTTATATGACGGCGAAAATCAAGCGTGCCTTTTGAAGGAAGGGATCAACAAGATAAAAGCCGGGCAAAAATATTATTCTTTTTTCCCTTGGAAAGAGCGTGCTGTTATATCCTTAAGGGGATTTAAATATGCTCTGGATCATTATGAACTATTATCCGAACAACCGTTGGCAATCAGCAACGAAAGCAACGGCAACCAAATGGAAATTGAAGTGCATAAAGGAATAATCCTTTATATTTCTGTTCAATAGGAGGAACTATGACTAGACAAAAGCAAAGACGAGTAGTTTTTCAATTAGTTTATGCTCTGAATTATCAGGGCCTCGACCAAAAAGAATCGGTTTTGGCAGAGTTTTATAACCAAGATCCTTCTGGGGAAAACTATCCGTATATTGATGAAACAATGGCTGGTATTACTGAACGTTGGGCCGAGATCAATGCTATTATTGAACCTGCTTTGAAAAATTGGTCGATGAACCGGGTGAGTGCGGTTTGTATGGCAATTTTAAGACTTGCGGTGTATGAACTGAAATTCAATGCAGATGTTCCCGAACGGGTCGCGATCAATGAGGCCATTGAAATCGCCAAAGAATTCGGCGAAGATGATGCCTCTTCTTTTGTGCATGGTGTTTTAGGCAAGATTGCTTCTTGAAATGGAAAAAACAGCCATTACCGTTACACAATTAAATCAATATTTAAAGAACGTTCTTGAGGCGGATTTTAATTTAAAAAATATTTGGGTTCAAGGAGAAATCTCTAATCTGACAATGCACGGAAGCGGGCATATCTATCTTCGTTTGAAAGACGAAGGTGGGATTGTTAGTGCTGTTATGTTCCGTTCCAGTGCATCCAAACTTCGGTTCCGGCCGGAGAATGGAATGAAAGTTCTGGTGAAAGGGAGCGTTTCCGTTTTTGAAAAAACCGGCGTTTATCAGATTTATATCACAGAGATGAAAGAAGATGGCGTTGGCGATCTTTATGTGGCCTTTGAACAATTAAAAAAACAACTGGCCGCTGCAGGAATTTTTGATGAAACCCATAAAAAGCCAATTCCGCAAATGCCAACCCGCATCGGCGTGATAACCTCACCAACCGGGGCCGCCGTTCGGGATATAATCAATATTACCGGGCGTCGCTTCCCTTTGGCTGAAGTAGTGGTATATCCGGCTATCGTTCAGGGCGATGCAGCACCAAAGTCTTTAATAAGCGGGATTGAATATTTTGATCAGCGCTCATCGGTGGATGTTATCATTATCGGCCGGGGCGGTGGATCCATTGAGGATCTATGGGGATTTAACGATCCCAGCCTTGCTTTGGCGATTTATAATTGTGAAACGCCGGTGATCTCCGCTGTTGGGCATGAAACCGATTTTACGATTTGCGATTTTGTTGCAGATCTTCGTGCCCCAACGCCTTCTGGAGCGGCAGAATTGGCCGTTCCGGATCAAGCGGCGTTATTGAATCGTATTCATTTAAATCAAAGTCATTTGATGAGCGCACTAACCGGGAAATTACGCTATTGTAAAGAATATTATCAGCGGTATGCGCATAGTCGAATTTTATCAGATCCCAAGGCCTTCACAGATAAGCCTTTTATGATGCTGGATCATTTCAATGAGCGAATGAATCATCGGATGAATGTTCAGCTAAAAGATCATAAAAGCCAATTAATGACAAATCTCGCAAAAATGGATGCCTTGAGCCCTTTGAAAGTTCTGCAACGTGGATTTACCTTTGCGCAAAAGGAAGGCGTTGCATTAAAATCAGTGAAGGAAATTCAATGCGAAGATCAAATCAGTTTGCAATTTTTTGACGGAACTGCTCTTTGCAGAGTGGAGAATTTGCAGGAGGTTGAAAAAAATGCCGAATGATATTAAATTTGAAGAAGCGATGAATCAACTTGCTGAGATCGTAAACCGCTTGGAGAGCGGCGAGGTTTCACTGGATGACTCGATCACATTATTTGAAAAAGGAATGAAACTCAGCAAACAGTGTGCAGAGATTCTAGAAAAAGCGGAGCAAAAAGTTCGGTTTCTTCAAGAAGAGGCGGAGAAACAGGATGCAGAATAAGGAATTTGAAACTCTGCGCCGGATGCTCGACGAAGAATTGGAGCAGGCCGTTTCCACAGTGTTAATTCATCCCGCAAACCCCATTGCGGAACCAATGAAATACGGGTTGACCACTGGTGGTAAGCGAATCCGAGGCGCTTTGACCATTGTATTTTGCGACCGCTTGGAGGTTCCTCGCACGCAATCTGTGCCATTTGCGGTAGCCTTGGAAATGATCCACGCCTATTCATTGGTTCACGATGATATGCCGGAGATGGATAACGATGATTTTCGGCGTGGTATGCCATCTTGCCATAAAAAATATGGCTCTGCTATGGCGTTGCTGGCAGGTGATGCGATCTTGAATGGTGCATTGGAATATTTGCTTCATTTCAGAGAACGATATGACCCCGCTTGCTTTTTGAATGCACTAACCGTTTTATTTGACGCCGCCGGTGCCAACGGAATGTTGGGCGGACAAGTTCTGGATATGATCGGCGAAACAAAATTACTGAACCTGGAAGAACTTTGTGAACTGCATCGCTTGAAAACGGGCGCATTATTATTGGCGCCTTCTCAAATCGCCGGCGCTTTAAGTAGTCAAGATGCTTCCGATTATTATTCTTATAGCAAACATATCGGCCTGGCCTTCCAGATTAAAGATGATCTGTTGGATGTGGAAGGGGATCCTGCTGTTTTGGGAAAAGAAATCGGAAAGGATCAGCAAGAACATAAATCCACTTTCGTAACGCTTTTAGGTTGCGAGCGAGCCAAGGTTTATCTGCAAAATGAAATTCAATCTGCATTGAACTATGCCGGCGATGATCCATTTTTAATTTGGCTGGCAGATTATATTGAAGCCCGAGTAAACTAAAACAGAAAGGAGTGTCTGGTGTGAAAGAGGATCGCTTGTTAAAATCAATTAAAGGCCCTGAATCTATTAAAGAAATGGACCGCGAAGAAACCTTAGAACTTTGTGGCGAGATTCGTTCTTGTTTAATTAATCACGTTTCAAATAACGGCGGTCATCTTGCCAGTAATCTAGGCGTTGTTGAACTAACAGTTGCTCTTCATCGTGTGTTTGATTCTCCGAAAGATCAAATTATTTTCGATGTAGGCCATCAGTGCTACACGCATAAATTGCTCACCGGCCGCTATTCTTCCTTTGAATCTTTACGTAAAGAGGATGGGCTCTCCGGGTTTCCGAGCCCCAACGAAAGCGAACATGATATTTTAAAAACCGGCCATAGTTCAACTGCTATATCTTCTGCAGTTGGGCTTCTGAAAGCGCTTCAATTAAAAGGAAAAAAAGACCGCCACGTTGTTGCAGTGGTAGGCGACGGCGCAATGACCGGCGGCCTCGCCTATGAAGGCTTAAATAACGGCGGGCGGATGTCGGGAAATTTGATCGTTGTTTTAAATGATAACGATATGAGCATTTCTCCTAATGTGGGCTCCTTTGCAACCCATCTTTCTAAAATCCGTTCCCGCAATCTTTATTTTAAATTCAAAGATTTAATTGCTAACGGAACCCAAAAAATTCCGGTGGTTGGGAAATCCTTATACTCCTTCTTCCAAAAAGTGAAGCAAATTATGAAGTCGATGGTATACCACGGTAATATCTTTGAAGATATGGGCTTTTTATATCTCGGCCCTATCGACGGACATAATTTGCCGGTTCTAGAACGGGTTTTAAATCGGGCCAAGGAATTAAAACGTCCATGTCTGGTTCACATTAAAACAGTGAAGGGGAAGGGCTACTCCTTTGCAGAAAATATGCCCTCTGATTTTCACGGTTTAAGTTCATTTGATATCGAAACCGGCGAACACGGAAAGAAGGTAAAACCTGATTTTTCGGATATTTTCGGTTCGGAACTCTGCAGAATTGCTGAAGAAGATTCCCGCATTTGTGCCATAACAGCCGCAATGGGAACCGGTTGCGGATTGAATGAATTTTCAAAAGCATATCCTAAGCGGTTTTATGATGTGGGAATTGCAGAACAGCACGCTGTTACGTTTGCTGGCGGTTTGGCACGAAATGGAATGAAGCCGGTATTTGCAGTCTATTCCTCTTTTCTTCAACGTGGATACGACCAAGTGATCCACGATCTTGCATTGCAAGGATTTACTGCAACGCTTTGCGTGGATCGCGCCGGAATTGTTGGAGAAGACGGCGAAACGCATCAGGGTCTATTCGATATTCCGATGCTGATGCCCATTCCCAATGTTGCGATCTATTCTCCAACCACTTATCGGGAACTACGCAATGTTTTACGTCGCCGTGTATTGGAAGGAACCGGCATTTCTGCTATTCGTTATCCTCGAGGATATGAGCCGGATATGCAGCTGCCCTTTGAGCATTTCGAAGCCGATGCTGAATGGATCGGTAACTCAAAGGAATTATGCGTGGTATCCTATGGTCGGCAGGTGGTTTCTTGCCTGATGGGGATTCGGATTGCTAATAAACCAGTTTCATTTCTGAAATTGAACCGTATCTTTCCCATTGATCGAGAAGTCATCCTGCAGTTGCTTTCTTATAAACGAATCTTGTTTGTTGAAGAATGTTATGAAACCAATGGGATTGGCGCCTATTTGGGAAACCAATTGTTAAACGCCAATTATCCCGGATTTTATAAGAATTTTGGTATCAAAAATCATTTCCTAAAAGCCGGAAAAGTGGATCAGTTATTGAAAGAATGTGGCTTAGATGGCAACGGTATTGCTTCTCTGATTTTGGAATTTGGGGAATATCAGTAATGAGATTAGATCAATATTTATACCAAAATGGCTTTTTTGATAGCCGAAACAAAGCATCTGCCGCAATAAAAAACGGTAGTATTACGGTTAATGAGATCGTAATCTCCAAACCTTCTTTTGATGTTTCCGGTGAAGAGAATATCTCTTTGCAAGGTGATCGTAAAGTTTATGTTGCTCGATCTGCTCATAAATTGTTGCGTGCATATCAACAATTCGATTTAAACTGGGAAAAACGAGTGATTGCAGATTTAGGGGCATCCACCGGCGGATTTTGCCAGGTTTTGCTGGAAAATAACGTTAAAAAAGTTTATGCCGTTGATATTGGAACTGCTCAACTGCATCCTTCCTTGGAGCAAGACTCTCGTATTATTAATCTGGAGCACACCAATGCACGCTTTCTGGATAATCGTTCTTTCCCGGAGCCCATCGATTGCATCACTGCCGATCTTTCTTTTATTTCAATTCAACTGATTTTGCCGGCTGTTGAGCGTGTTTTGCCGCCAAAAGGGGAAGCAGTCGTGCTCATCAAACCTCAGTTTGAGGCCGGAAAGCAACATCTAAATAAATCCGGCGTTGTAACGGATCGAAAAGTGCATATAAAAGTATTGAATGAAGTAATAAACTATGCAAAAACGCTAGGCTTTGGTGTAAAGGGAATTTCCTTTAGTGGCCTATCGGGTGAAAGTGGAAACCGCGAATATTTATTGCATCTGCAAAAAGATGAAAAAACAACTTTAAACTTGGAGAATTCAGTTCTCAAAGCAGTCTATGAGGAGGAAGAATATGCGTAAAATCGGCATAATCGTTAATCCGGATAAAGATCCTGATTTATTTTATCTTGAAAAAATTGAAAAAATCCTCCAAGAAAACGGCTTTTCCTGGAAAGTGGCTTGTGCAACAGAAGGAACAGTAAAACTATCCGGCGCTTGTTCGATCGAAGAGTGTCTTTCTAACGCAGAATTAGGTATCACTTTAGGTGGGGATGGAACCCTTCTTCGGGTTGCTCCCGAAGCCAGTAAAATGGACGTTCCACTTTTAGGATTTAATTTGGGACGTCTAGGTTTTCTTGCCGAAATGGAGCCTTCAGAAATTGATCGCCTTCCTTCTATTTTAAATAACGGATTTCAACACACCAACCGGATGTTGCTGGATATTCAGGTGATCCGCTCCGGTAAAACCGTTTTTTCTTCTATCGCATTAAATGATGCAGTCATCCGTAGCGCTAGCGGAAAACCGGCTAAGATCCTGCTTTCAGATGCAGAAAACGATCTGTTGGAATATTTTTGCGATGGGTTTATTGTTTCAACGCCAACCGGCTCTACTGCTTATTCGTTGAGCGCAGGTGGGCCGATTTTGGAACCTCAGGCTAAAGCGATTGTTTTAACCCCTATTTGTCCCCATACATTAGTTTCCCGCTCGGTAGTTTTGGATGGTGATCATCCAATTTACGTAAAAGTTACCAATGCCGATGAGATTTCTGCTCATTTAGTTTGCGATGGGGCAGACGGCGGCGAATTGCATAATGGTGATGCTGTTTGCATCAGACAAAGCGATGTTTCCTTGCGGTTGGTAAAACTTTATGATAAAAGTTTCTATCATATTTTAAATGATAAAATCAGCAAAAGACCTTTTTGATTATAGAAAAGGAGAATTCTATGAAAAATCTCAGACAAGAAGCAATTCTGAAAATCATCGAAGAGCAGCCGGTTTCCACCCAGGAAATGTTAGTTTCTTTGCTGCAGGAACGAGGCTGGAACGTTACGCAGGCAACGGTTTCCCGTGATATTCGGTATCTTGGCCTCCGTAAAGCGGCTTATGGTAAAGAAACCCGCTATGTAAAACCGGCGGCAGAGGCAATTCCGCATCCCAGCGCAACCCACGCCTCCACCATTATGAGCAACGGAATTATTGACGTGATCCAAGCGCAAAATTTTGTGATCGTGAAGTGTTATGCAGGGATGGCAAATGCTGTTTGTGCCACTATTGATCGGCTTCATTTTCAGGGAATTGCCGGTTCTATCGCCGGCGACGATACCATTTTTATTTGCACGTTAAATAACGAATTTGCCGCAACGATCCGGGATATGATTGCATCTTCAAAGGAGTAATGCTATGTTAACCGCACTACATATTGAAAATGTAGCAATTATCGATCAATTAGATCTGGAGTTCAGCCGTGGCCTAAATATTCTGACCGGCGAAACCGGAGCGGGAAAAAGTATCATTATTGATTCGATCCTTCTTTTGCTTGGAAATAAAGCCTCAAAAGATTTGATCCGCTCTGGCGCTGATGCTGCTATGATTAGTGCTACTTTTTGTGATTTAAGCCTAGAGGCGCTGGAACTTTTGGAACAAAATGGATTGGGCCCGGATGAAGAAGGAAATGTTGTTGTTTATCGTCGCCTTGGCGCCGACGGAAAGAATAACGCCCGCATCAACGGCGTGAGCGTAACCGTTTCGCTTTTAAAAGAACTGGGAACTCATTTAATTAATATACACGGCCAGCACGACGGCGTTCTATTATTGGATCATCGGCGACATCTTGGATATCTGGATACGTTTGGTGAATTAGAGGTTTTGAAAGCTAAATATGCCGCTTGCTATGAAGATGTTAAAGAAAAGAAAAACCGATTAACTCTATTAAAACAGCAGGAAATCGGAAAGGAAGAACGGCAACGCCAGTTAACGGAATGGCTGAGCGAATTGAATGTATGTGCTCTCCGGGAAGGAGAGTATGAAGAGTTGATGATCCGCCGGAAGAAAATGATTCAAAACGGTGATATTACCCAGGCGCTTCAGCAGGCCGCTGAAGCAGTTTATGACGGTGAAAATGCAGCTACAACTCAAGTGCAATCCGCTTTGGAAGCTCTGCAGACAGTGGAAGAGGAGTTCCCGGAAGGCCATTCTTTTGTGGATCGCTTAACCCGTCTTTCAGTCGATTTAAATGATATCGGCGCAGAACTCAGCAAACTTTTTGATTCTTATGCGTCCGAACAAGTGGATCCCAATGTTTTAGAAGAGCGTTTGGATCAATTGGAATATATCAAGAAAACATATGGCCCCAACGATCGGGATGTTTTAGAAAAACAAGCTCGCTACCAACAGGAATTGCAGGAATTAGATCAGGGCGAGGAATTGCTGCAAGAGGCAGAAGAAGAGTTTGCTTCTGCGTATAAACAATTAGAAAAAAAGGCCGGAGCCCTAACAGTTGCCAGAAAAAAGGCCGGGAAATTAATGGAAGAAAAACTCCGAGCCGAACTGTCTTATCTGGATATGCCTAAGGTTGTTTTCTCTGTAAAAGTTGAAGATCGAGTCAATGAGCGTGGCGGAATTCGTTATCGGGCAGATGGAAAAGACGATGTTGAATTCTTCCTTTCTGCCAACCGCGGTGAAACGTTGAAACCCTTGGCAAAGATTGCATCCGGTGGTGAACTTTCCCGCATTATGCTTTCCATTAAATCGGTTTTAAATCAAGAATTTGATACGGTTATCTATGATGAAATTGATACCGGCGTTTCGGGTGCCACAGCCGAAAAAATTGGCAAAAAACTTCAGGAAAGTGCAAAAGGACGCCAGGTATTTTGCATTACACATTTAGCCCAGATTGCAGCAATGGCGGATTGCCACTATAAGGTTTATAAGGAAGATCAGAATGGCAGAACTCATTCCAATGTGGAATGTTTGTCTTATGAAGAACGAATCAAAGAAATAGCCCGCATTATGGGCGGTGAAGTGCTTAGTGATACACTTTTAAAAAGTGCCGAAGAAATTCTTCAAAAAAGCCAAAAATAATGATTGACTTTCCCGAATATATGTGTTATAATCGTTCAAGCCGCTTATGCCAGGCTTTAAAGGATTGTTCCTGCCTGTTGTAGCGAGTTTTCTTAAAGAAAGTGAGGTGCTTTGTAGTGTACGCAATTTTCGAAACCGGCGGTAAGCAATACAAAGTGCAAGAAGGCGATACTCTTTTCATTGAGAAGTTGGACGCCGAAAACGACAGTGTTGTATCCTTCGATAAGGTTGTAAGCGTTGGCGAAGGAAAGAAACTGAAAGTTGGTAAGCCTTATGTTAAAGGTGCTACCGTTGAAGCCACTGTGATTAAGAGCGGTAAGGAAAAGAAGGTTATCGTTTATAAAATGAAACCCAAAAAGAACTATCGCAGAAAACAGGGTCATCGTCAGCCCTATACCAAGATTCAGATTTCTGCAATCAATCCCACCGCAGCCAAAAAAGAAGAAGAATAATCTATGACAAACCTTCGTGTTTTTAAAGAAGGCTCTTATTATACCGGCTTTGAATGTACAGGCCATAGCGGATATAGTGAAGAAGGGAGCGACATTGTTTGCGCAGCCATCTCCACCGGCGTTCAGTTCTGTATCAATTGCGGTGAACAGATCGATCGGGTTTTGTTAGATCTCTCGATGGATCCCGAAGAACCTTTAATACGATGCGTTAGCCGAGAACCAAATTCCGGTTTTTCAAAACATATTGAAATTCTGTTGGAGTTGGCTCAAAGTATTCAAAACGATTATTCAAACTATTTTAACCTTGAAATAATGGAGGTGTAACCAAATGTTGTTTAATATCCAGTTTTTTGCTCATAAAAAAGGTATGGGCTCTACCAAGAACGGCAGAGATTCCGAATCCAAGCGTCTGGGTGCCAAAAGAGCCGATGGTCAGTTCGTATTGGCCGGTAATATCCTGGTAACTCAGAGAGGGACCAAGATTCATCCCGGTAACAATGTTGGCCGTGGTTCCAACGATACACTGTTTGCTTTGATCGATGGTACTGTTAAATTTGAACGCATCGGTCGCAACAGAAAGCAAGTTTCTGTTTACGCTGCAGAGTAATTAAAATCCCGGAGCAATCCGGGATTTTTTTCTGTTTATTTGAAGAAAGGGGAAAGATCAATGTTTGTTGACGTTGCAAAAATATGGATAAAAGCGGGAAAAGGCGGCGATGGTGCCGTTTCCTTTCACCGTGAAAAATATGTAAACGCCGGCGGCCCCGATGGCGGTGATGGTGGCAAAGGCGGAAACGTTGTTTTTGTTGCCGATCGGAACCTGAACACGTTGATGGATTTCCGCTATAAAAGAAAATATGTGGCGGAAGATGGCAAAAACGGCGGCACTAATAAGTGCTCCGGTGCCGGTGCGGATGACTTGGTCATTAAAGTTCCTCTGGGCACCTTGATTAAAGATGCAGAAACCGGCCTTTTGATTAAAGATCTTTCAGACTATGAACCCTTTGTTTGCGCAAAGGGCGGAAACGGCGGTTGGGGGAATCAACATTTTGCAACTGCTACTCGCCAAATTCCTCGGTTTGCAAAACCCGGACAACCCGGCGAAGAATATCATATTCAATTAGAACTGAAGCTGATAGCTGATGTGGGCTTGATCGGCTTCCCCAATGTGGGAAAATCCACATTACTGTCCGTTGTATCTTCCGCCCGGCCCAAGATCGCAAATTATCATTTCACCACTATGACACCCAATTTGGGCGTTGTTGATACCTATGGGAACGGATTTGTCATTGCAGATATTCCCGGTATCATCGAAGGCGCCGCCGAAGGAGCCGGCTTAGGAACAGCTTTTCTGCGCCATGTCGAGCGATGCAGGATGTTATTGCATTTAGTCGACGTAGCCGGCACCGAGGGAAGGGATCCGTTGGAAGATTTTAAGACCATAAACGAGGAATTAAAGAACTATTCTCCTGCACTGGCCGCATTACCGCAGATTGTTGTTGCAAATAAGTGCGATGCAGTTTACGATGATGAAATGAAAGAACGCTTTTTAGCCTATGCTAAAAGCGAAGGCTACCCGGTTTTTTGTATTTCAGCCGCCACTAAGCAAGGAATTGAACCATTGTTGGCTAAAACAGGTGAACTTTTGGAAACCTTGCCCAAAACAAAGGTATTTGAAAGTGAATACGTGAAACCCGAGAAAGAAGAAACGAAGGAAAAAACCTTTGAAATTCATAAAATTAATGGTGTTTATGTGGTCGAAGGCGAATGGTTGATGAAGATCTTGGAAACCGTTCGGTTCGATGATTATGAGT
>JAZNEH010000078.1:0-6863 GCA_045588515.1 Eubacteriales bacterium | reverse complement strand
TCGCCCTTTTCGCCCTGGGGACCTTGCTCGCCCTGGGGTCCTTGGGCACCGGTTTCACCCTGCGGACCTTGAGCGCCCGTCGCACCGGTTTCACCCTTTTCACCCTGTGGACCTTGCGGACCAGTAGCACCTGTGGCACCGGTTTCACCTTGAGGACCCTGAGGACCGGTAGCACCCGTGGCACCTGTTTCACCCTGCGGGCCTTGGGGGCCGGTGGCGGAAACGGTGGTGGGGATCCAGGTTATTCCGTTATCGGTTGAAATTTCCCAAAGATTAGAGGTTGTATTGATGCGAACTTGAGGTGCGATAGCATCTTCACCTTTTTCGCCCTGAGGACCTTGAGCACCGGTAGCACCGGGCTCACCCTTTTCGCCTTGGGGACCTTGAGCACCGGGTTCGCCCTTTTCACCCTGGGGACCTTGGGCACCGGTAGCACCGGGTTCACCCTTTTCGCCCTGGGGACCCTGAGCACCGGTTGCACCGGTTTCGCCCTGATCGCCTTTTTCTCCGGTTGCTTGCACGCCGGTGGAGGTCCAGGTTGCGCCGTTATCGGTGGAAATCTCCCATTCATTGGTAGAAGCGTTGATACGGATCTGAGGAGAAATGCCATCCTCACCGTCTGCGCCTACCACGTTTTCAAAGATAAATTCACGACCATTGGTCAAAACGATGGTCATTTTCCGGGAGTTGCGGTCGATACTGATGGATTCAATGCTGTCACCCTGGGGGCCTTGAGGTCCGGTAGCGCCGGTCTCGCCCTTTTCGCCTTGGGGACCCTGGGCGCCGGTAGCACCGGTTTCACCCTTTTCACCCTGGAGACCCTGGGCGCCGGTAGCACCGGTGTCACCTTTTTCGCCTTGAGGACCTTGAGCGCCGGTAGCGCCGGTGTCACCTTTTTCGCCTTGAGGACCTTGAGCGCCGGTAGCGCCGGTGTCACCCTTTTCACCCTGAGGACCCTGGGCGCCGGTAGCACCGGTGTCACCCTTTTCACCCTGGGGACCTTGGGCGCCGGTAGCGCCGGTCTCACCTTTTTCACCCTGGGGACCTTGAGCTCCGGTGTCACCTTTATCTCCCTTATCGCCCTTATCTCCTTTGGGTCCTTGGATACCGCTGGCACCCACTACTTTACCCAAATTGACGCTCTTTTCATCAGAAAAGGTTAGTACCAATTCGCCGGATTCATTGATGTCTACATTGGTGATGCTGACTCCATCAATGCCGTTTTTTCCATCAATTCCGTCTTTTCCGTTGGCGCCATCCTTGCCGTCGATTCCGTTGATACCATCTTTACCGTCAGCACCATCTTTTCCGTCAATGCCGTCTTTACCGTCAACACCGTCCTTACCGTCGGCACCATCTTTTCCGTCAGCGCCGGCTTCACCCTTCATACCGAAGGCATTGCCGATATTGAGCTTGGTATCATCGGAAAGGGTGAGGATCAGCTGTTCCTTTTCGTTGAAGGAGGCGGATTTAATGGTCTGAATGTCGCTTTCTGCCAGTTGGGTAAGGGCAGAGGTCCATTCCTCCTCCGTTCCGTCAAAGCCATGCTCCTTGGCAAGCTCATAGGCAGATTTCCCGCCTAAGGAGTCCAGCCACTCCTGCACCGTGCCGGCATAGCCGTTTTCTACCGCCAGCTCATAGGCGGAAAGTCCGTTTGTAACCGTGACAGAAGCGGGGAGCGCCGCCTTTTTGTGAATGATAATAGACACCCCCGCAGAAATGCCTACGATCAACAAAATCGCCATTGTTATCAGTGTAATTTTTTTAAAAAGTTCTTTTTTCATTTGGAACCTCCTAAATATATGGATATACTACATTTTATAACAACAAAAAGGAGTTGTCAATAACTACATATAAAGGTTTTGCAAAACACTGGTTGATTGTTAAAATTATATCGGGTGATAAAAATGGTAAAGAATTTAAAAGCTTTAAGAGTTCAGGCGGGATTAAGCCAGCAGGCATTGGCGGATGCATTGGAAATCAGCCAGCAGTCAGTAAATCGCTATGAAAACCATAAGGTTGAGCCGGATATCGCTTTGCTGGTTATGATGGCGGATTTTTTTGAGGTTTCCCTGGATTATTTGGTGGGTCGAACAGATGAATTTGGAAACAACCAAAAGGTGTTAAAAGGAGAGGTATTTATTCGCAAATATAGAACCCTTGCACCCAAAGAACGCCATTATATTGAAAGGATCATGGATCTCTTTTGCGAAGAAAATTAAAACAGGCAAGTTTTTCACTTGCCTGTTTTTCATTTTGCTGCCGAAAGCATATTCTCAATAAAGATGCCGTAGCCCTTGGTGGGATCGTTGACCAGCACGTGGGTGACGGCGCCGATGATCTTGCCGTTTTGCAAAATCGGGCTGCCGCTCATCCCCTGCACAATGCCGTTGGTTTTTTCCAATAATTCCGGGTCTGTGACCTGAATACAAAGGTTTTTAATTTCCGACAAGTTATTATTAATCTTAATAATACTAATTGTATATAATTTTGGCGTATCGCCCCGGATGGTGCAAAGGATCTGCGCCTCCCCTTCCTGCACTTCATTTTTTAGCGCAATAGGATAAGAAACTCCCGAAAAGGAGGCCGACGCCGTTCCAAAAAGACCGGTGGCACAGTTTTCCGTCACTTCGCCCAGTTCACCTTCTTTCAGTTTTCCCAAAAGTTCCCCGGGCTCCCCGGCCGCCCCGGGTTTCACGCCAGTAACGGTGGCCTCCACCATGGTACCGCTGCCCACCGGCATCGTCTGGCCGGTATCGGCATCGGAAATGGAATGGCCCAATCCCGCCACAGTTTTAGTCTGGGGATCATAATAGGTGAGCGTACCCAGGCCGGCGGCACTATCCCGCACCCAAAGGCCCACGCTATAGCCGTTCTCGGTTTCAACCGGCGTTACCATAATCGTCTGGCTCCGTTGATTACGCATAATTCTGACCTTTTGCGCCTTGCCCTCATAGAGGTTTACCTGTTTTTTCAAATCGCTGTTCGACGTGATTTCAACCCCATTATAAGAAAGGATAATATCCCCCACCCGGATCCCCGCCTCCAGGCCGGGGCTCCCTTCCTCGGCATCCACCACGATCACCCCTTTGGTATAGAGTTTCACCCCAAAGGGCGTGCCCAAAGGAATCAATTGTTTTTGGCTGATCCGCCGCACCGTTGCATCCTTGATGGGCAAGAAGCCAAAAAGTTTCACTTTTGCCTGATAGGTATCATCTATGCGTTCGGCTAAAACAGAGGCATCCGCCTCCAGGGTATAATAAAAATCCACCGACGGTTCTGTTCCATCGTAACAACTAAACGTGCCGGGGATCCGATAAACCCCGTAGCCGACCAAGGCCCCAACCAATAAAAAGCACAGGATCGGCAAACTGATTTTCAAAAATTTTTTCATATTCATAACGACCTTTCAGCCATTATTTTTTGAAAAAACAAATAAAATATCAATTGGAATTTATGGCAATGAAAAAATGAAAAAATTTCCAAAAACCCCCCAATGGGTTTGGCATTGCGGGTTCTCTCATTCTGTTGCGAAGGTCATTTCAAGCAACTGATTATCCAACGTGCAACGGGTCAATGCCAAAGAATCAAAAATCTTATCGATATGATCCTGCGGAATCTCAATGCTCCCGCTCCCGGCAACGGTAAGCGTAGCCGTTACCACTTCAGAGCCGAAGGTATAAACAGCCTTGTTCCCCTCCCGGGTCACGTTTACCGTTTCTCCCTCCAGATCAGAAATCTGCTCTTTTAATTGCTGAAGGTTTGCGGCCCGCTGGCTTTTATTCTCGATGGTCAAATAATAAAGGGGGCCGTTGAGAACGGTATACTGATAGGTATAGGCGCCGGTGTTGGAATCCAGATAAAGTTGGCGGAACCGGCAATTGGGCAGTTTAGAAGGAACGATCAGCAGTTCCCGGGCGTTATAATATCGGTTTCCATAGCCCATAGTGGCCCGCTTATCCAGCGCATCGGCAAATTCCTTGATGGAAAGATAGGTGCGGTATCCACCGGTGTTGAGTTTTTCCGGCTCGCTCACTTTTGCCAGAACCGCTTCACTACCGCTCCATTCAAAGCGCAGGGACTCTTCATCATTCTCGATCAACACATCGGTTTCATCGGATACAGAAGGTTCCTCATCATTGGATTTTTCTTCGTCGGGCGCTGAATCCATCGTTTCGTTCCCGTCTTCATTGCTGTCGTCACTGCTATCGTCCTGGCTGGAGGAATCCTTTTCATTCTCTTTGCCCCTATCCTCTGCAGGGTCTTCCGGCGGCGTTTGGCCGGCATTATCATCCTTTAATTCACTCTTATCCTCAAAGAGATCATCGATCACCGAATCTTCGGAAAAATCAAAATAATCCTCTTCTTTTTTAACAACGCCATGGAAAAATCCCACGCCGATCACGGTGATCAACAGGGCGGCGACCAAGGAGGCGGTTGTGATAAAGAGGGGTTTCAAGTTCCGTTTAGGAGCGGGGGGTGCAGGAGGATGATCCCGAAGTTCCAGCAATAAACCTAAGGTTTCGGCTTCCAATTCGGCGGAAGGTTTCACTTCCCGAAACATTTTTTTATATTCTTGTTCAAACACGAGCCATCCCTCCTTCCATCATTTTTTTGAGTTTTTCCCGTGCACGGTCCAGCCCGGACCGAACGGTAGCGGGCTTCATATTCAAAAACGAGGCAATCTCATCGGTTTTATAGCCTTCAAAATAATATAAATGGATCATTGCCCGATGGGTGGGATCCAATTTTTTCAAGGCAATCGCCAGTTCTGTGTGTTCCTCGGAAACTTTCATTGCATTGCGGGCGTGATCCAGAGGCAGATCGTTGCGATGGGCCCGTTTAAAAAGATCCTTGCAACAGTTCACGGTTACCCGGATAAACCAGGCGCGCTGATGCTGGGCGCTTTGAAAGGCCGGTTCATTTTTCAAATAGCGCAGAAACACTTCTTGATAAATGTCGTCGGCATCCGCAGAATTGCGGGTTTGGGCCATAGCCAAACGGTAAACCGTTGGGCCTTCTTCGGCAATGATCCGTTGAATCAATTCGGTTCTCAAAGCCACAGTTCTGACTCCTTTCTGAAATAGTTACGAATGAAATAATAAAAATGTTGCATCTTTTTTTAAAATACAAAAATATTTTAAGGGAAAAGCAGGGATTTTCAATAAAAACCCGGCCATAGCCGGGTTTTTAACGATGCCTTTTTTCAGTTCCCTTAATAGGCTTTGCCCCAGTAAACCAGTTTCTTCGCCTTCTTCCCGCAGCAAACGCAGGTTTCGGCCACTTCTTCCTGATCTTCAAAGGGCATACACCGGCTGCTCACGTCGCAAACTTCTTTCAGTTGCACTTCGCAAGCCTCCTCGCCGCACCACATTGCCCGGATAAAGCCCGGCTTGGTTTCGGCGATTTCTTTCATTTCTTCCAGATTATGAGCGGTGTGGGTCATTTTCAGGCGGCGTTCCAATGCCTTATTCAGCATATTCTCGTGGATCTCCTTCAGAAGGGCGGGAATCACCGTTTCCAACTCGCTCAGGTTCACCACAGTTTTTTCGCCGGTATCACGGCGGCTCAAAACGCAAACGCCGTTTTCAATATCTCGGGGGCCCAATTCCAAGCGGATGGGCACGCCCTTCATTTCATATTCCGCAAACTTCCAGCCGGGGCTGTTATCGGAATCATCCATTTTGGTTCTGGCCACTTTGGAAACACGCTCCAGCACTTCGGCGGCCTTTTCCAAAACGCCGGGCTTATGCTGCGCCACCGGCACGATCATCACCTGGGTGGGGGCCACCATAGGCGGCAGAACCAGGCCGTTATCGTCGCCGTGGGTCATAATCACAGCGCCGATCAAGCGGGTGGTGCAACCCCAAGAGGTTTGATGGGGATGAACCAATTTGTTGTTTTTATCAGTAAAAGTAACGTCGAACGCCTTGGAAAACCCATCCCCGAAATAGTGGGATGTGCCGCTCTGGAGCGCCTTGCCGTCGTGCATCAAGGCCTCGATGGTATAAGTAGCCTCCGCACCGGCGAATTTTTCCTTATCGGTCTTCCGGCCAGTTACAACAGGGATCGCCAAATAATCCCGGCAGAATTTAGCATAAACGTTCAGCATATTCAGGGTTTCGGTTTCGGCCTCTTCCTGAGTAGCGTGCAACGTGTGCCCCTCCTGCCAAAGGAATTCGCGGGTACGAAGGAAGGGGCGGGTGGTTTTTTCCCAACGCACCACCGAAACCCATTGATTATAAAGTTTCGGCAGATCCCGCCAGGAATGAACCACATCCTTAAAATGATCGCAGAACAGGGTTTCAGAAGTGGGGCGGATGCACATCCGCTCTTCCAATTTTTCACTGCCGCCATAGGTGACCCAAGCCACTTCCGGCGCAAAGCCTTCCACGTGATCTTTTTCTTTATTTAAAAGACTTTCAGGGATCAGCATCGGCATAAAAATATTCTCATGGCCCAGTTCCTTAAACATTTTATCCAATGCGCCCTGCATCAGTTCCCACATTGCATAGGCATAGGGGCGGATAATCATAAATCCTTTCACATTGGAATAGGCGGCCATATCGGCTTTTTTCACAATATCCGTATACCATTGGGCGAAATCCACGTCCATAGCCGTGATTTCTTTCACCATTTTTTTATTATCCAAGTCTTTTCCCTCCGTAGGTATTCATTCATAAATTATATTATAATAAAAAGGAGCCCCAAAGTCAAGGGGCGGGCAAAACTGCATAAGAAAAAGCGTGTGCAGTCGTCAATGATAGGTAACACTTTTCTCAAAAAAATATGATGAAGTATGAGATAGTAACGAATGGGGGTGTTTTGAGGGGCCGGAGGCGACGAAAAACACCCCCCAAAGT
>JAZNEH010000077.1:0-1729 GCA_045588515.1 Eubacteriales bacterium | reverse complement strand
GGGTCGCCCTTACTCCGCTTTTTTGAATTTATTGCAGATTTTTGCCATTGAAAAGGCAACAAAGGGGATCAATGGAACGAAATACGAGGAAACATACTGGCTTTTGGCTTCCCAAAAGGTATGGAATAAAAATCCGCCGATCAGTAAGAGGAAGAATAATTCCCAGCCCTCGCCTTGTTTATGATATCGGAGCATAAAGAAAAATCCGCAGCCAAAGAATGCAAGCATATAGATCTTCAGCGCAATGGATAGGAGATCCTTTGCCGATCCGCCGGTATAGAGGGATTTTAACAGCGGCGTGTGGGTGTATTGATTGCAATCTTCCAGAGGGCCGGACCAGAGGGATTGATAAAGGGGGTCGCACCATTGAGAAGCGTTCTTTTTAATGAAAAATTCAACCGTTTCCAAGGGGCGATCGGTCATTTTTTTTAGGTTTTTCTTTAATTCCTCCATCCCTTTTTCCTGAGCAATTTCGAAATTAAAATCGGAATCCTTGACAACGGCGGCCCAACTCCCGTTATACCAGCCGGGCCCACGGTCGTTATTATCAATATCGGTTCCCATCGCAACCCATAACACAGAAGGCATTCCACCGGGATCTTTTGCCAGTAAAGAGGGGAGCACTTTGAGGGGCAAAAGCAAACTGACAAGGATCAAGGCCATAGCAACTACACGCTTAACAGAAAATTGTTTGAGCAGATTCAAGCCCAGATAAATTAATAGCGCAATAACGCCGATAAAAAAGTTTTTGCGCAAGAGAACGGCTAGGCAAGCCCCAAGAACCATCCAGACCAGATTGAGGGTGCGATGATCCCGGTAAAAGCGAAGCCCATAATAAAAACTGAATAGCATAAAGAAAAGGCCCGGGATGTTGCCATAGGCAAATAAAATCAGGAAAAATTGCGGCAGAAATAAAAAAGAGAGAATGATGGATAGGTGATTAACGAACCGATCCTTGAAAATGAAATCCGTTGTTTTATAGATTAAATAATTGATGCCGACCACAAAGCAAAAATTGGCGATGAAATTGGCGGTTACACCGGGGAAGATCAGGTATAGCAACGCATCAAAGAGCATGAGCCCGGTTTGGTGGGGGAATTGATTCATATATCTGCCCTTTTGGAAGGACACTAAGTTCCCTTCCAAAAGGTCTTTGGCCGCCTCTGAAACAAAGAGGGCATCTGCCCGGATCACGTGGTCCACATTGCAAAGCAGATAAACCGCCATCAAAACGTATAGGCCGGTAAATACCAAAAAGGTTTTATATTCTTTTAGCCGTTCTAACCGAGGCTTTAAAAGGGAAAGCAAAAACAGCAAGCCGGCAATCAAAATCAAAAATAAGATGCTTTGGAACAGCTGCGGTTGGATGGTAACTTTCTCGGCGGCATCACTGCTGACGGTGGTGGTATAAATGATATTTAAAATAAAAATCAAGCCGACGGTCAGCACGGCAATGGTTTGTAAACATTTGGAAAGAAATGTATGAACCTTCATGGCAAATCACCTCTTTTACATTATAGTATAGATATTCTTAAAAGTAAATGGTTCATCAAGTTAATCAGGGAACTGTCCCCCTGATTGACTATTTTTGGTGTAACGAAAACCACCGGCTGTGCCGGTGGTTCTGAAAAGCTTTAGCTATGAGTGGAAAAAATATCCTCCTTCGTCTAAAATAGAAGTGGGTTTGCCAGCCACAACAAAAAAGACGAAGGAGGAATCAAGTATGAAA
>JAZNEH010000076.1:0-3421 GCA_045588515.1 Eubacteriales bacterium | reverse complement strand
GACCGCTTGGCCTCCGACTTAGAGGGGTGAAACTATGCCGCCATACGAAATCGAGCGCAGATATTTGATTCGGCGTCCGGATCTTTTGAGTCTTTCAGGATTATGCAATCGGGTCATCAGTATTTCCCAAACCTATCTGGTTGCAACGGAAGGCTCTGTTCGGGTGCGCCGTTCCGAGGAAAACGGCAAGGTTGTTTTCACCGAAACCGCCAAACGCAGTGTAACCAGTATGCGCCGGATGGAAATCGAGCGGGAATTAACCGAAGAAGAATATAACCGCCGCTTGAACGCCCGGGATCCCCGCCGCCAGACTTTGCATAAACAACGCTATTGCCTGCCCTATAACGGACATATCTTTGAAATCGACATTTTCCCCTTTTGGAGCAATCAGGCTCTGATGGAAATCGAACTCAACAATGAAGCGGAAGAATTCACCCTGCCACCCTTTATCCGAGTATTGAAGGAAGTTACCGAAGATCTGCGATATTCCAACTATAACTTAGCAAGGGAAATTCCGGCAGAAGACTAATCATAACAAAGATAAACCGGGAGCAAGTTTGCTTTCGGTTTTCTTTTTAAAAGGAGAATTTTAAAATGTGTATCATTGCTGGCTATAACGGAACCAAGCGGGCGGTCCCCTGATCATCGAGATGCTCCGCAAGACTGAAGGAATTGATGCGGGTTGTTATACTGGTATTCACCCTTCACGAAGGCAAAATTCATTACCGAAAATTGGCCGGAAATCTGGATCGGCTTTTGGCAGAAACCGATGCTCTGGATCTGCCCGGCAATATCGGCATTATCCATAGCCGCACCCCCGGCTATGAACTGAAGAGCAAGGGGGTCTACGACGGAATAGAAAAACATCTTGCTCAATGCGATGACGACAGAAATATGTATCACGTTAGCGATATGATCGCACAAAACGTCAGCATAAAAATTTTCAACGAGGGGATGGCGCCTCATATCGCTCTTGAAAAAAGTTACGAGGAGTTCGGCGGCGAAAATATGGTACTGATGCTCTCTGTTACCACTCCCGAAGTCATTCATTATTGCCGCCTCAACTTCCCTATGTTCATAGGTTTTGCCGACCACGGCACCTGCCTGGCTACAGTGCCTATGGCCTTTGAGGAACATACTCCCAATTATCAACTTTTGCCCGCTCTTTCCACCGGTACGGTAACGAAAGACGGCTTCACTGTTAAAAAAATGCCCAACCCGCCCTTCACGGTGGCTCGTATTACGCCGGAAGTGATGCACGCAGCCTGGGAAAAAGCTCCCGCCTATCTGAAGGAAGGCGCCCGGTTCTTCACCCCCGCCTTTATCGACGCCTTTGAGGAGGCCGATTGCACCGAGAAAAATGCCGTATCCTGGATGCTGATGACCGAATTCCATCGGCAGGGCAAATTAGAGTTTGAAAAAGTGCTGCTCCCCGGCGTTCGGGAAGGGCTTTTGAGAACTGATTTTAAGCGAATTTGGAAAGGATAAGAAAAGCGGAAAGTCCGATTGGGACTTTCCGCTTTTATTAATAACCGAAATTCACAATAGAGTTGGATGTTTGCGCAGCAGGTTTATACTCAGTCAGAGTGACCGTAATAGTTTGCTCTGCACCAGCACGCTTAACAACAAAGGTTGCCGTTTCGCCGGGTTTCTTCACATCCACAATGCCGTTGGCCTCGGCGGCAGTCGTTACCTTGGTGCCGTCGATGGAAACCACATAGTCGCCGCTCTTAAAGCCGGCGGTTTCCGCATCAGAACCTTTTTCCACCTCTTTGATATAAAGACCCAGTTCGCTGACCCGATACATCATAGCGGTCATAGCATCATTGATCTCCACATAATTGAATCCGGGATTCACCCGGCCGGAAACATAGCCCAGACCGATCAAATCTTCGATGATACCATCAGCAGTATCAATGGGAATGGCAAAACCAAGCCCTTCAATCTCTGCACCGGCCGCCTTGGCGTTCACAACGCCCACCAACTGGCCGCTGGTGTTAAAAAGACCGCCGCCGGAGTTACCGGGATTGATAGCAGTATCCGTTTGCAACAGGTTCATAGATACGTTTTCCACCGTGGTGGTACGTTCCAGAGCGCTGATAATGCCTTGGGTCACCGTTCCGCCCAGTTCGCCCAAGGGGTTCCCCACGGCCACAACTGTTTCCCCAACCTGCAGTTCCGAAGAAGAGCCAAAGGCGGCGGGGGTTAGGTCTGTGGCCTCCACTTTAATCACCGCCAGATCGCTTTTGGCATCCGATGCGATCAGTTTTGCGGCCAGTTCCTTGCCGTCTGCCAGGCGCACTTTAATATTCGTTGCGCCATCGATCACGTGATGATTGGTAACAATATAGCCATCGGCGGTAATGATCACGCCGCTACCGGCGCCTTCGCTGATATATTGCTGCATAAATGAGCCGGTTACGATCTGCTCGGTGGTGATCTCCACCACGCTATTTTTCACCAGAGCGGCCACCTCTTCCACAGAAAGGGCGTCCTTAACGTTGCCGCCATCCGCATCCTTCAATTTCGTGGTTTTATAAATCACAGCGGTGCCGGAAGGAACCACAGCGTTCCCCCCAAAGAAACGGGCACCCAAAAAGCCGCCAGCCAAGCCCAGCACCAAAGCAATCACTGCAGAGATCGCCACTCCGGCAATCAGATGTTTCATCGTTAACGGCTTCGGCTCTTTTTTCGGCTTCGGGGGTTCCACCGGGGGCTGATAAGCATAATGATACATCGGCTGTTCTTCCGTTGGGAACGAATTGGCATTGGCAAAGGGATCCGCCGCCGGTTCCGTTGCAGGCTCTTCCCGCGAGAAAGGTTCTGCGGGCTTTTCAGCGGGGGCCTCGGCAGAAGGATCCGGCTTACGGATGGGTTCGCCGGTCATGGGATCAAAATTATATTCATATTCATTCATAGAAATTCCCTCCTGATTAAAGACTATGGGTATATTATAACCGATCTTAATGAAAAATCTATGAAGAAAATGGAAAAAAACTTAAAAAATGCAAAAAATTTCTTTCTGCACAGAAAAAACTTGCTTTTTTGGAGAAACTATCATATAATAAATTAAACATTGAACTGTTTCCCGCAAAAATAGTAAGAATTTTTTGCCCGGCAGAGAGAAGGGTCACCGGCTGAAAGCCCTTTGGTTCCAAAAAATTCCCAAGTGTGCGCTTTGCGGTGTATTCCCCTTGCGATAGTGAGGGGCGGCTTTCCCCGTTAACGGAACCATCGAGCGATAAACCAGAGTGGAACCGCGTTAGGATTTTCAAACGCCTCTGTTGCATTTTTGCAATGGGGCGTTTTTTTATTTGGAGGAGATTATGTTTAAGCAAATCAGAGAAGATCTGAATGCCTTTAAGGCCAGAGATCCCGCCGCCCGGAGCAAAGCGGAGATCTTTTTTCTCTACAACGGTTT
>JAZNEH010000075.1:0-3555 GCA_045588515.1 Eubacteriales bacterium | reverse complement strand
TTGAGAATTTAGAAAACCTTGCTACTCCCGTTTTTAATCCCTATCCTCAATGTATGGAACAATTGGATCAGGATTTCGGTTATTTGGTTTATTCCGCCGAAATGGTGGGCCCCTTTGAGGCTGAAAATCTGGAGTTCGGCAAACTCCACGATCGAGCCCATATCTTCTGGAACGGCAAACTGATGGGCATCCGGGAACGCTCTCGCCGGAACGACGAGGTTCTGTTGGGGTTGGCTGAAGGTGAAACTGCCCGTCTGGATATTTTGGTGGAGAATATGGGGCGTGTGAACTACGGCCATAGGCTCTTTGACCGCAAAGGGATTCTGAACGGCATCAATATCGGCCGCCGCTATCACTTCGGCTGGAATCATTATTGCCTGCCGATGGAAGATCTTTCCGGGCTGCAGTGGCAAAAGGCTGAAGCCGGCAAGGTGCCGGGCTTCTTTAAGGGCACCTTGAAGATTGAAGGCGCCCCCGCTGATACTTTCCTGCGAACGGCTCATTTCGAAAAAGGAATTTGTATCGTGAATGGGTTTAACGTGGGGCGGTATTTTAATACAGCCGGTCCTCAAAACACTTTGTATATCCCTGCCCCTTTGCTGAAAGAAGGGGAGAACGAGATTATTCTCTTTGAAACGGATGGTTGCAAAGGCCTGTCCGTTACGTTTGAAGATGCCCCCGATCTGGGCAAGAGCCAAGATTACCGCCGGGTATAACCGCATATCCTCCCGATGAATACCGGGAGGATATTTTATGATTGCAATCGATAGACTTATATAGTATAATATTATATTATTTCATTTCTAAGGAGAACGGGAACCATGCGTGTTGTTGTAAAGGTGGGAACTTCCACCCTCACCCATCAAACCGGCCATTTAAATATTCGGCGAATGGAAAGCCTTTGCCGGGTGTTGAGTGATTTAAAAAATGCCGGCCATCAAATGATTTTGGTTTCGTCCGGGGCCATCGGAATGGGCGTTGGAAAACTTTCCCTGAAAGAACGCCCGGCGGATATGCCAACGAAACAGGCGGCTGCGGCAGTGGGGCAATGCGAATTGATGTATACCTATGATCGCCTGTTTTCGGAATATAATCATACAGTTGCCCAGATTTTGCTCACCGGCGAAGATTTCAATCATGCCGAACGGTATGAAAACTTTTGCAATACCCTTCATCGGCTTCTGGATCTGGATGTGCTCCCCGTTATCAATGAAAATGATACGGTTTCCACCCGTGAGATCGCTGTGGGAGATAACGATACGCTGGCGGCTATGGTGGCGGTGAGCGCAGGGGCAGAGCTTTTAGTGTTGCTTTCGGATATCGATGGCCTTTATACAGCCGATCCCCATAAGAACCCGGATGCAAAATTGATCCCGGTGGTGGAAAATCTCACCGAAGAGATCTATGCATTAGCCGGCGAAAAGGGCAGTGCTTTGGGCACTGGTGGAATGGCAACCAAATTGCAAGCCGCCCGGATCTGTGGCGAGAAGGGCATCGATATGATGATTGCCAATGGCTCTGATCCCGATATCCTTTATGCCATTGAAGATGGCAAACAAGTAGGCACTCTCTTTAAAGGAGTAAAAAAATGAAAACCACCCAAGAAATTTTAAAAGAGGCCGCCGCCCTTCGGGCCCGGATGGCCCTCTTATCAAAAGAAGATAAAAATAAAGGCCTGCTGGTGATGGCAGATGCGTTGGTATCTGCTGAACAGGAGATTTTGGCCGCCAATGCCAAGGATTTTGAGGCCTATGGAAATCAATTGAGCCCTTCTATGCAAGACCGTTTGCGGTTGGATAGAGCCAGAATTGCCGAAATGGCCGAAGGGATCCGGGCAGTGGCCGCCTTGCCGGACCCGGTGGGAGAGAAACTGGAAATCGTTACCCGCCCCAATGGGATGGTGATTGAAAAAACGGCAGTGCCCATCGGCGTGGTGGCAATTATCTATGAAAGCCGCCCCAACGTAACCGCTGATGCGGCGGCATTAGCCTTTAAAAGCAGTAATGTTTGCGTATTAAGAAGCGGCAAAGAAGCCTGGAACTCCGCCGCCGCTATTGTGGCTGCTTTGCAGAAAGGGTTGGCCGCCGCCGGCTTGCCGGAAAAGGCGGTGCAATTGGTGGAGGATACCACCCGCCAAAGCGCCAAGGATTTGATGGAAGCGATGGGTTTGGTGGATCTTTTGATCCCCCGGGGCGGTGCCGGTTTGATCCGTGCCTGCCTGGAAGGGGCCAAAGTGCCGGTGATCCAAACCGGAACCGGCATCTGCCATCTTTTTGCCGATGAAACCGCCGATTTGGAATCAGCACTGAATATCATTGAAAATGCCAAAACCAGCCGCCCTTCCGTTTGCAATGCGGCAGAGGTTTTGCTGGTTCATCGCAATTTGGCCCAAAAACTGCTCCCCGCCCTGCATCAACGTTTGGTGGAAGATCGCAAGGCTAAGGGGCTTCAGCCGGTGGAATTCCGTTGCGATGGTGAATCTCTCCCGTTACTGAAGGGCATTCCCGCCGGGGCAGAAGATTACGATACGGAATTTTTAGATTATATTTTGGCAGTCAAGGTGGTTGGCGGGGTTGAGGAGGCCATTGAGCATATCCGTACCCACTCCACCGGCCATAGCGAAGCAATTTTGACAAAATCGGAAGAAAATGCCCGGCTCTTTACCGCAATGGTGGATAGTGCGGCGGTTTATGTGAACGTGTCTACCCGGTTCACCGATGGGGGGCAGTTCGGGCTGGGATGCGAAATGGGCATCTCCACCCAAAAACTTCACGCCCGTGGGCCTATGGGTTTAAAGGAACTAACCACTTATAAATATATTGTCCGTGGCAACGGGCAAATCAGGTGAGGTGATAAAAATGAAGATCGGATTTATCGGTTGCGGCAATATGGGCGGAGCCTTGGCGCTGGCCGCCGCAGAAAGCGATAGCGAATTGTGGCTGGCAGATCTGGATCCTCAAAAGGTGAATGTTCTGGCAGAAAAAACCAGAGGGAAAGCCTCTGCCGTTGAATTGATCGCTGAATTTTGCGATGTGATCGTATTGGGTGTGAAGCCTCAAGGGATTGGCGGACTTTTACAAAAAATACGTCCCATTCTGGGAGAGCGGTTCCCAAAACCTCTTTTGGTGAGTATGGCCGCCGGCGTGGCTTTAGATCAATTGGAAGAAGGAGTTGGCGGAGGATATCCTTGGGTTCGTATTATGCCCAACACGCCGGTTCAGATCGGCAAGGGAATGATCCTTTATGCTCTAAGAAATGCCGATGAAGCCAAGGAACAAGCGTTTCTGCGTGCATTTGCAAATGCCGGCGAATGGATTTCGCTGGAAGAAAAATTCATCGATGCAGGCAGTGCCGTTTCCGGCTGTGGTCCGGCCTTTGTTTATCTCTTTATTGAAGCCTTGGCCGATGGGGGCGTGGCTTGCGGCCTGCCCCGGGATCTGGCACTGAAATTGGCGGCGGGCACTGTTGCCGGTGCTGGCCAGATGGTGTTGCAAACCGGCGTGCATCCCGGCGCTCTGAAAGATGCGGTTTGCAGTCCCGGCGGCAGTACAATAG
>JAZNEH010000074.1:0-7865 GCA_045588515.1 Eubacteriales bacterium | reverse complement strand
CAAGGACCCCAGGGCGAGCAAGGTCCCCAGGGCGAAAAGGGCGATACCGGCAACGGAATTACCGGCATCACCATCAACGAAGATAACTACCTGGTCATTACCATGAAAGAGGGCGAGCCCATTGTGATTGAGCAATCCATCGTAGGTCCGAAGGGTGAAACCGGTGCCACCGGAGCTCAGGGTCCACAGGGTGAACAAGGTGAGCAGGGCGAAACCGGCGCGACCGGTGCGCAGGGCGCAAGCATTCAATCGGTTCGTCTGACTACAGATTATATGCTGATCATTACCTTGGACAACGGCACCGAACTGGAACCTGTTGGCCCCATCCGTGGAGCGCAAGGTGAACAAGGTATCCAGGGTGAAACCGGCGCAACGGGCGCTACCGGACCTCAAGGTCCCCAAGGAGAGCAGGGTGAAACCGGTGCCACAGGTGCTACCGGACCCCAAGGTCCCCAGGGTGAAGCCGGACTTACCCCCTATCTTTCCGTTGATGCCGAGGGGAACCTCTATATAAAATACGGAGAAGAAGGAACCCAAAGCTTGCTCGCTAACATCAAAGGCCCCAAGGGCGACCAAGGCGAAACCGGCGAAAAGGGTGAGCCCGGTGCCGCAGGTGCCCAAGGCCCGCAAGGCGCGACCGGTGAAACCGGCGCTACAGGCGCTACAGGTGCCACCGGACCGCAAGGGCCTCAGGGACCCCAGGGCGAACCGGGCAAAGACGGCAGAGGTATAGTAAAAACCGAAATAATTGATGGACACCTTTGGATAACATATTCTGATGACCTTGAAAACCCTTCGAACTTGGGTAAGGTCACCGAATCCCAAAGCGAAGGAACGGATGGGTTAGAATATTATCTTTTGGATAATGATACATATGCTGTCAAGGGAGGCACAACAAATTATCTTTCAGAGATAACTATTCCAGGCACACACAATGCTAAACCAGTAACAAAAATTTTAGATTATGCATTTTATGAATTTAGTAATTTAAAAACAATTATTATTAGCGAAGGCATCACCGATATAGGCAAGTATGCATTTAATCAGTGTAATAATGTAGTTTCAATCAGTTTGCCTTCAACAATTACCCATATAGGAGATCATGCATTGTTTTTTGCAGATAGTCCCAGCGCACTCGAGAACGTCGATATTAATTTTAATGGAATATGGAGAGTAAGTCATGGAAGTAGCAGCCCTAATGGAAAGTATTATTCTAAAAATAGCGATGGAAGTTACACGGCAGCAGGAACCGGTTATTCTTACTCTTATCTGTTTATAGATGATATGACGAATTTTGAAAAAAATCTAAAATGGAAACAAACGTACTGCCAATATTCAAGCGATGAAGAATATCCAAATAATAATAAGTACGTCTATGCCGGTCCGCTTTCAGGTGAAATGACAAAAATTAATTAGCATTAAAATTTGAATTAAAGGTGAGTGAAAAATGATATTATTAGTAAAAGAAATTGCTAACGGCAATTCAAAATACGTTGTTGCGTATTTAAAAAACGGCAAAGAATTAAAACAACAGGGCGAATTGCATGGCTATACAGATACAACCTTTGCTGTTAATAGAAACGGTCGTATTTTTGTATATGATACAAACAATGAAGAGGTTATTATTCATTCGCAAGGAAGTAGGAGTGCGAAGGAAGACTTGGAAATTATATCAGAGGTCAATAAATAATAGTTGCAAAATCGCACTACCATGGGGAAACACAGGGGGGCGACTTCTGTGTTAAAAATCACAACACCCGCCCTGAACTTTAGGATAGGTATTCCTATAATGTCAAAATATATGTTGGTCCTAATAATAAAACGTACTATAAAAAGTTAATTTCCTATAATACAAAGAAACCGCACCAATATAGGTGCGGTTTCTTTGCGTTTAAGGGTAAAATTTTATAATAATCGGCATAAAAATTTGTTGGTCCTATATTGACACACTCGTGAGCGGCAGCCCGATTTTGCAAAACGGCAAGATCATCGGCGCCGTTACTCACGTGCTGATCTCTGACCCCGCAAAAGGCTATGGGATCTTTATTGAAAATATGCTGGCAAGCGCAGAATAGAAAAAATATTAATAGTAGTTCTAATCATTAACGAATTGTACTATCTAACAGTAAAGTCCGAGGCAATTACCTCGGACTTTACTGTTAATCAGACAATCGGGGGACGGGACAATCGGGGGACGGTTCGACAAACAATCAGGGGACGGTTCTATGATTGATTTGTTGGTCTTATCTTAACACACTCGTGAGCGGAGCACGATTTTGCAGAATGGCAAGCGCAGTGACTCACGTATTGATCTCCGACCCCACCAAGGGCTACGGCATCTTTATTGAAAATATGCTCGCATCAGCAGAATGAACTCTGGTTATTCTCTATAACAAAAAAGTTATTCGCTTTAAATAAAATTAAAGCGAATAACTTTTCTTTTTATGTGTTCATCACATGCTTATACATTTTTTCAACCGATTCTGACATATGGACCGGAAGCAGTTTTACTTGCGGAAACTCTCTTGAAAATACAACGAACAACTGATGAGCAAATCCTTGCCCCATCCAGTCTAAACCCTCAAAATCCAACTCAACTTCTTCAAATTGCTCCAGCCGATTACAAAGCCGTTTCGCTTGAGAGCGAGAGACAGGAGAGGAGCTGAAAAAGTTTTTGAGCGGAAGCTTGGTTTTCCAAAAACCGCCGTCGACCGTGGAATATTGGTCGAAAATCTCTTTACAGTTTTTTTTGGAATCGTTGCGCAGATGCATTTTCACCAATGTGCCTGCTTGTGCTTTCTTTTCCGCTTTAAAGATATCGGTTCGTTCAAAACGATTTTTCGCAAAAAGGTTTCCATCGGAAAAAATAAAGAAGTCATCGACCATTTTAGAACTGAAAAAGATTCCTTCGCCGGAATGGTTATCGGCATCAGTGGTTAACTTTCCTTTGAAAAGTTCACCCAGGGCTTCCTCTAATGAATCCAAATTAAAATGATCTCGAATTTTTTTGAAGATTCCAACGCCATTGTCATAAATCGAAACGCTCGTGTCCAGCGAATTCTGACGCACTGTTACAACAACACCTTCCGCCTCAGAATGGTCGATTGCGTTATTGATCATTTCGGTGAAAACATAACTCCAGATGGATCGAACGTTTTCGGGGAGGCTTTGAACAAGGGGCTCCAATGTTTGTTCATAAACAGCAATATCCGACCGAAGATCACCCTCTGAACGAAACAGATAAAATTCTTTTTTGATGCTTGTCAACTCATATTCTCCACGCTTTTTGCGAACAATCACACCGCTTTCCAGCAATTCATCAATATAACGATGAACGGTATTTTGGTTGATTTCAAAATTCTCGGCGACGGTTTTCGAAAGAGTTTTGCACCCACCCGCAACTTTTTCCAAAATATAAGAAAGAATGGTCTCTTTTTTTCTTTGATCGAATTTCATAATCTCACCTCTTTTGCCTAATTGTATCAAAGTATCCCCTAAATGTCAACAATTATTCGCTATAATCAAAAAGTTATTCGCTTTAAACGAAATGAAAGCGAATAACTTAGACAATCGGAGGACGGTTCTCGACAATCAGGGGACGGGTTTTACGCTAACCGTCCCCTGTTTAAATTTCAAAGTGAATAAGGGGTCATTTTTTAAAAATTAAACCATATTTAATTTGACAAGTTTTTTACAAAGTTGTACTATATTGAAAGGGAAATTCTCCCAAAAAAAGTTAAAGGAGGTTTGGTACAATGCGAAAAAATCTACAGAAAGCAGGTGGCACCCATTTTGGGAAGCCGATTTGGTTAGCCACGATGATTAAACCTCCTCCGAAAACGACACCGAACAAGGAAGTATTTTTGAATTTTAATCAATAAGGAGAAAGAATATGTGGTTTTGGTTGTCGTTAATTACCCTGATCTGTTGGTCGGGTTCTGATTTGTTTTCAAAGATCGGTTGCAGAGATGCAAGCGATAAATACAGTCACTTGAAGATGGTGATGGCGGTTGGCGTTGTGATGGGCCTACACGCCGCCTACGAAATCTTTATCGGCGGAACGGAAATTTCCTTGAAAATTATGCTGACCTATCTGCCGGTTTCTCTGCTCTACATAGCCTCCATGGCAATGGGCTATCTGGGATTGCGGTATATTGAACTTTCCATTTCCTCGCCGATCTGCAATTCTTCCGGCGCATTGGTGGCGGTGATGACGTTATTTATGGTGGGCTTTTCGGAATTTTCTCCCTTGGCACTGGGCGCCATTGCATTGGTTTGCGTGGGTGCCATCGGTTTGGGCGTTGTGGATTATTTCGAGGATGAAGAAATGCGGGCCGAACGCCAAAAGGCCAGCAACTATAAATATGCCAAAAGTCTGGTCGCCTTGGCGTTGCCGGTGGCCTATTGTATTCTGGATGCCATTGGCACCTTCGCCGATAACCGGGTTTTGGAAACCCTGAACGAAGACAGCGCAAACGTGGCTTATGAACTGACCTTCCTTTTGGTGGGCGTTATTTGCTTCATCTACGTGGTGTTGATCAAAAAGCAAAAACTGGTGCCCAAAATGGAAGGGCCTAAATATTTGGGCGCCCTTTGCGAAACCGCCGGACAGTTTGCTTATATCTACGCCATCTCCGATACGGAGCATCTGGCAATGTCTGCCCCGATCATTTCTTCCTATTGCGCCGCATCGGTGCTTTGGAGCAGAATTTTCCTGAAAGAAAAACTTTCTTTCAAGCATTATCTGATGATTGTTCTGGTTGTGATCGGCATTGCGATTATGGGCTTTTTAGATCTGTAAAGAGAAGGGGATGTAAAAATAGTTCGAACCGCAAAGGGCGGGAAAAATAAAGGATTTTACGCAGAACCCCCTTTGTAACAAAGGAAAAAGGAAGAAAAAAATAGCGCCAACTGCGCTATTTTTTCTTTTTATCAATGCCCTTTGCTACCGCCAAACCTCGCCACTCGGCGTATCGCATACGCCTTCGGGCCAGCCTACGGCTCGGTTTGACGGTTTCAAACAATTTTTTCTATCCCCAAAAAGGAGCTGTAAAAAAACGTAAAGTTTTTTTACAGCTCCTTCAGCGGGTCAAAAAACACGATTTTTTATTTTTGACAGTCTGAGCAGGTCTTATGACCTGTTTTTTTAGTTTTTCATCAGTTGATTTAGGTATCTGCGGAGAGAACGCTTACACCGCATTTGTTGAAGACCCTGAGACTCATTAAGGATTATCTTAGGATTATAATATTTTTACATTTCCTTATGGCATAATCCAAGGCGATTTTAGTGCCGCTTTTGCGAGCGGTTGGCGCATTGGGTTTGTTGTAATAAACTACGCAATGGTGGCAATTATCGATCATCTCATAGTTACGCTCGACATAAGATGCCCTGCCTGAATTCAGTATTTTTTCGGGATAATAGGTATCATCATAGCTTTCCAGTAAGTAATTCTTATAGTGCTCGCTTATATACGGATACTCTGCCCGTACATAAACTCGCTTTATGTGCGGGTATTTTTCTTTTAGTTTGGTTACGAGTTCAAGGCACAGGCTATTAAAGCGACTCTTACTTCCGAAAAGAAAAGTATCAACTTTTTCATCCACAATCAGTTTTTCAATCGTTTGGATAATTTTTGCTTTTAGTTCATCGGTTTCATTTATCTTTCTATGACCCAAAAAGCAACAAATATTTTTACACATCATATATCACCACAATACAAGTTTACCATATATGGCCCAAAAAGTCCATATATGGTCGATGTCATTCTTATAAAAAACATAAACTATATATAGAACTGTTTAGGGGTGACATTATGGATACAAGAAAAGCGATAGCAAATCGATTGTTAGAGTTATGTGAGGAAAAGGGATTATCAGTAAATGCTCTTGCAAGAATCTCGGCCGTTCCGCCCTCAACGCTCAAGAATATAATTAACGGTGGTAGTAAGAACGCAGGTGTTGTTACGCTTAAAAAACTATGTGACGGTTTAGAAATATCTCTTTATGACTTTTTTAACACCGAAACATTTAAAACGCTGGAACAAGAAATCAAATAATGATCTATTAAAAAACGCTCTGCTGAATTCCGGCAGAGAGCCATTTTTAAATAATAGTTGATAAAGACCCCTTTTCTGTGTTATGATAAAAGTATCAAGGCAGAGAGGAGCGCATGGATGAACGTTTTGGAAACAGTAATTGAAAAGGGATTGCCCTATGTAATATCCATTCTGGAGATTATGGGCATCTTTGTTGTGGGCTGGAGCGGGCTCAAGGCCTTTTGGGAATATATTCAGAATTCCTTTTTCAAAAAAGAACTGGACCTGCAAACAAATTTTGCCAATGGTCTGGCCACCGGCTTAGAGTTCAAAATGGCGGCCGAAATCCTTAAAACGGTATTGGTGCGGGAACTCAGCGAACTGTTGATCTTGGGTGCGGTGATCTTACTGCGGGCCCTGTTGAGCCTTTTGATCCATTTTGAAATGAAAAAAACAAAAAAATAAGCCAAAAGCGGATGTTCAATTTGAACATCCGCTTTTTAAACTCATTTTTCTTTGTTTGTGCAACAACTGCATTTGCCGGAGCAGGAGCCCTCGGGGCAGCCGATACATTTTTTACCGCTCTTTTTCGCTTTGATGATATAGGCAACGGCGCCTGCCACGATCAGGGCTAAAATACCAATAATAATATAGTTTTCCATCGTTTATTAAACCTTTGCCGTTATCTTTTTTTCTGCGGCGGCTTGCTTTTCATTATGGATCGCAATCAGCGTGATGATAGCAACCATTAAAGCAATCACCATTAAGCCGATCAAAGCGGCGGGCACGTTCAGGGTGGCGGGGGCAGTGATTAGAGTACCGATGGTGTAAACCAGATAACCAACGGTGAAGCCAATGCCCATCTGCAGGCCGATTCCGCCCCAGAGCCACTTGGCGCTCTTCATTTCGGCGTTCATAGCGCCGATGGCGGCGAAGCAGGGGGGCGTGAACAGATTGAACATCAGATAAGCCAGGGCGGCCACCTTGGTGATGGCGAACGCACCGGCAACCTCGGCACCGGCACCTTCCATCAGGGCCAGTTCTTCGGTATCGATCAGGTTTTCAAGGCCCACAAAGCAAACGGCCAAGGTACCAACCACGTTTTCTTTGGCGATAAAGCCGGTAACGGCGGCGGCCGCCATCTGCCAGGAAACCACGCCGATCACAGGCACCAACAAGTAAGCGATGGGGCCGGCAATGGAGGCCAGAATGGAATCTCCGGCAGTTTCGGCGGGGGTGAAATTCCAAGTAAAGGTCTGCATAATCTGCACCACGGTGTTACACAGCAGGATGATGGTACCGGCCTTTACGATATAGGCCCAACCCCGGGAGCACATAGATTTGCAAGCGCCCCACAGGCTGGGAACTTTATATTCGGGCAGTTCCAGAATGAAGAAGGATTTTTTATGCTTATAGCCGGTGATCCAGTTGATCAGCAAAGCGCCGAAGAAGATGATCACAATGCCGGCAAAATACATCAGGGTTCCCACCCAGGATGCATCGCCGAAGAAGGCACCTGCAAACAGGGCAATGACGGGCAACTTTGCGCCGCAGGGCATAAAGGGCGCCAGCATCGCAGTGGCTCTGCGTTCCCGCTCGTTGCGGATGGTGCGGCAGGCCATAACGCCGGGGATGGCGCATCCGGTGCCGATCACAAAGGGGATCACAGACTTGCCGGAAAGGCCCACTTTCTTAAAAATGGGAACCAATACCACGGCGGCTCTTGCCATATAACCGCAGTCTTCCAGCAGAGCGAACAGGAAATACATCACCATTACCAGCGGCAAGAGCCCCACCACGGCACCCACGCCGCCGATGACACCGTCTACC
>JAZNEH010000073.1:0-3967 GCA_045588515.1 Eubacteriales bacterium | reverse complement strand
CATCCTGTCGGATGGCGAGCATTTTTAACACAGTTTTACGCCAAAAGCTTGGATTTTAAGGCGGTTATTCCTTACGAAGGGTCGCCCTTGCGGCGGGTTATTCTATTTATAACGATGAAATGTATGCTTTGATTGCATTAAAGGAGGTATCGCTGATAGCGTGTTCCAATTTACAGGCATCTGCTGTTGCGGTTTCTTCATCCACACCCAGTTGAATCAACAATTTTGTAAGCAATGTATGGCGTTCAAAGATTTTTTCTGCCACTTCCTTTCCGTCATCCGTGAGCAACAGGGTTCCATCTTCTTCCATTGTGATAAAACCGCCTTTTTTCAAAAGGCTAACTGCTCTGGAAACGCTGGGTTTGGAATACCCCATATATTCCACCACATCGATAGAACGAACCCGGGCTTTCTTTTGTGAGAGAACGAGAATGCTTTCCAGATACATTTCTCCTGATTCTTGTATATGCATAGGATATCTCCTTGAAATTTGTTTTTTAAATATTATAGCATAATCCGGTTGAAAATTCAAGATGCGATAATGGATTTTGACATTCCTCAAAATTTGTCGTATAATGGGCCAGTCGGAGGTGAGGAATGTGATAACACGAATCTTAGCAATTTTAACCGGTGTTTTTGTGTTTGTTATCCTTGGATGCTCTTTTCTGCCGATCAAAGGAATCCTTGCCCTTACCCTTGTTTTTGCTTTTTTGGGGTTAGTAGTGATCGTTATTAAAATTCCGTTTCGCCAAACGTTGGCGAGCATCTTTTTGGTCGTTTCGTTGGCTTCGGCGCTTTTTTATGCCGATCTTTCTCAAATTCATTCGCAACAAAAGCGCTTAATCAATGGAGAACATAGAGTGGCTGGTGAAATAGCGGATCGATCCGCTAATAGCGCCGGAAACTTAACGTGTTATCGACTTGCCTTGCAATCTGTAGATGGAAAACCAATGCGTTTTCATTATCGATTTTCGGTGAATATCTATTCTAAAAATCACGATTTAGATGTGGGTGATCTGGTTGATACAGAAATTTCATTTTTCGATGAGCCGATTACCTACGGAAGAGGGCAAGAAGAGCGCATTCTTTGTGTCGGTTATGTAGATGAACTGGAAGGGGACGCACCGCAATCGTTTTCTTGGCGTAATTTTCTCTATACCGTTAAAATGAATCTGCGCAATCGGATTGCATATGGGAACGAGAAAACGAAAGGTCTTTTGAGGTCCCTTTGTTTCGGAGATACTGACTCATTGGATCCGGTGCTAGCGGTTTCATTAAGACGGATCGGTCTGGCGCATGTGGTTTCGGTAAGCGGATTTCATCTTTCGGTGGCCGTTTTGCTCTTTAACTATTTGTTGATGATTCTGGGAATTGGGCATCGCACCCGTTATGTGATTGATATATTCATTTCCGTTTTCTTCACAGTTGCAGTAGGAATGCCTTTATCTTGCGTGCGTGCTTGTATTATGATCGTGATCTACTCATTGGCGATGGCTTTTGATTTGTTTTCGGATTCATTAACATCATTAGGCGTGGCCGCTTTTTTGATTGTTTTAGTTAACCCTCAATCAATCAGAGATGTTGGCTTTTTGCTCAGCATTTCTGCAACTTTGGGAATGATTTTACTCCAAAGAAGAACAGAGCGTTTTTTGTTTCCATCTAAGATACCGTTTCCCCGATGGGTTAATGATCTTTACCGAAAGATTACTGGGATTTTTTCCTGCTCCGTAGCTGCATCAGTTGCAACCTTGCCCATCACGGTGCTGGTCTTTCAAACGGTCAATCTTGTTGGTCCTTTTGCAAACGTTATTTTACTTTTTCCTTTAGAATTAATGTTTGGCCTTGGAATGGCGATGGCCCTTTTGGGCTGGATTCCATTTTTGGGGCATTTTCTTGCTTTTTTAAGCGATGTCTTATATAATATTATTGAATGGTGCGCCAATCTACTGGGGATGATTCCCTTTGCTGCTCGAACTAGTTTCAATTGGGTTGATCTGTTGTTGCTTTCTTTGCTCCTTTTGTTACTGGGGGTTGCGATATATTTTTATAAAAAATATCAAAAACGGTGTTTTGGGCAGTTATTTGCAATGTTGGTTTGTTTCGCAATTCTGTTAAATCTAAGCGTTTTATATAAAGAAGAATCGGATATGGTGGAAATAGCCTTTGTGGACGTTGGGCAAGGGGATTGCACGGTGATTTCAAGTGGGAATGATGCAGTGATCCTTGATTATGGCGGCAGTTCGCAGGATCGCTATCATCTTATAGACTATTTAAAAAAGAAAAATATCTTTAACGTTGAATTATTGGCGTTCACTCATTTGCACGCAGATCATACAAACGGATTGAATACTTTGGAAAAGAACTGTTATATTCAAAGAGTGGTATATCCTGATTTGAATTCGGATTCTCAGGAATTGCTGGTTCAGTTAAAGAATATGAACGCAGAGATTTTAACAAATGATTGCAATATTCCCGTGTTAAATGGGATCACCGTTTCAGCGATGACCAGTGCATTAAAGGAACCCACTTCCAGCGGAAATGAAAATTGTATTTGCTATCGTGTGGAATATGGCGATGTTTCTTTATTGGTAACCGGCGATTTGATGGGTTCTCGTGAACTGAAAATGTTGGAAGAGATGAAAGACGTAACCCTTTTGAAGGTTGCGCATCACGGCGGCAAAGATTCTTCTTTATATCCCTTTTTAAAAGCGGTTTCGCCTGACATTGCCGTGATATCGGTTGGGGAAAATTCTTATAAATTACCATCAGATCAAACGTTGAATCGCTTATATACCGTTGTGCCAAGAATCTACACAACTCAAAATGACGGAACCGTAATTTTTAAAACGGATGGCCGAATTTTAGAAAGGATTTATTTATGACCCTTGAGGCTTTAAAAAAACAATTGAATGAGGGAACTGTTGAAGGAATCTACTATCTGTTTGGCGATGAGCAGTATCTTATAGACTATTATTACAATAAATTCAAAGAGATTTGTGCCCCGATAATGGCGGAATTTAATTTGATTGAATTAGATGGAAAAAAATTAGATTTTGATTTTTTAGGCGATGCCGCCGCTTCCTATCCTGTTATGGCTGAAAAGAAATTAGTGATGATCGAAGATCCGGATCTAAATGCTATGAAAGGAAATGGGGAGAAAAAAATCTTGGCCGCATTGGGGGATATTGCTCCCGGTGTAACGATTCTTTTTTGGGAACACGCAAAAGAAAAAGGAAAAAGTACTGCGCAAGAGGCTTTGATGAAAAAACTGGGTGGAAATGCTGTGAAGATCGATCGCCCGAAGGCAGAAGCTTTGGTGAATTGGGTCATTCAGTCGGTGAAAAAGGCCGGGAGCGCAATCAGCAATGTCGATGCCGCTTATCTTGCAGAATTAACGGGAAATTCTATGTTGCGGCTAAATGGCGAAGTTCATAAATTGACAGCATATGCCGGAAAAGAGATCATCGACCGTGAAATGATCGATCGGATGGTCGCCCCGGAAGAAGGAGCCTCTTGGTTTGCTATATCCAATGCTTTGGCTAATCACGATTTTGATGAAATGATGCAAGTACTGCACACCTTATATGCGCTGAACACCGATGATACCGTTATTGCAGGAATGTTTTATCGTGCATATATTGATCTCTGGCGGGGAGAAACTGCCTTGCGAGAGGGGAAATCTGCCGCGGAACTGGCTAGTGTTTGCGGAATTAGTCCTTATGCGGCTGGGAATATGATGCGATCTGCTTCTCGATTAAAGGAAGGGGAAACCCTGTATGGCTTGCGGAAATGTAATGAATTGGATCAAAAAATCAAAACATCCGGTTTGAATAAAAAAGATCTGATCTATTCCTTTGCCGCAAGCCTGCTTGCGTTTCAAATGAAAGAACATGAAGAAGATACCAATTGACCAGGTTGTAATCGTTGAGGGAAAATATGATAAAATAACGCTGGAGAACATTATTGA
>JAZNEH010000072.1:0-3659 GCA_045588515.1 Eubacteriales bacterium | reverse complement strand
CATAGCTTACTGTGGCAAAGTGGGGAATTTTATCTATAAGGCTATATCCCAAAAACCATCTGTATGCTATATTTACTTCTATTTCCTGATGGGTTTTCCGCAATGAGGGTATTCCGAAAAGATGCTGGATGAGTACCATTTTTATGAGTACCACCGGGTCTATACTGGGTCTGCCATTCTCATGGCAGTAGTATGGCTCTAACCGTTCATACAACCACTCATAATCCATTACTCTTTCTACTTTCCGAAGCAGGTGATTTTGAGGCACTAAGCCCTCAATATCCACAATCATCACTTCGCTTCTTGCATCTTTTTTCCATGATTCCATAAATACACCCCCGTTTCTTTTATTATACCAGAAACAGGGGCGTCTGTATAGTTTTTTGACAGTCTGACGGGGTATTTCACCCCGTTTTTTGATCATTATATTCTTTAATTTCAAATTGCAAAGCGGTTTGCACGCCCTTAAAGTGCCGGTTGTTATGAGTGGTTCCCTGTTCCACCTGAGCGCCCGCCGTTGTGGCGGGGAAGTTCCAGCGGTTCTTTTGATGCATGTAGGTGACCCAAGCGGTGAAATAAAGTTGATCGGAATCGTTCATCCGCCCTTCATAGGAAACGTAGCCCCGCCGGTTCCGGCCCTTCGCCGGGAAAGAGAAATCACCTAAAACCTGATTATGGCCGATCCCCATCCCGATCAGGGTCATCACTTTGTTTTGAATATGCGCCTCTTTCTCCAAGGCGAAATGGGGGGAAGCATAGGTGCCCGTGGCATCATCATAGAGCAACTGGCCGGTATAACGCTCGCCGCCCACGGTTATGCCGTTATCATCGGTGCTTTTATCCTCCATCCACCAACGGTCATCAATATCAATATATAAGGCTTCCGTGCCCGGAAAATTAGCATCGCCCACCCATTGGAAATGATGGAACATCTTCCAGCGATCTTCCAATTGAACGGCAATATGAGTGAAAAGCAGTTCCTTTTCATCATAAACAGTGGAATAATGGATGGTATCGCCGATCCACTCCCGCACTTGCCGGCCATCGTTCACCGGCACTTCTTCCGTTTGCACCACCACAGCCTTGGCGTTCCAGCACTCCCGCAGATCCTCTTCCGTGAGATCCGCCAGAACCTGGGTCGGAAATCCTTTTTCTTCCAATTGCGTTCGGATCCCAGCCAAAACTGCATCGGTTTGGGGCGCCTGCCATTGCCAATCCATAGGGAAACGGTTGAAAAACAGTTTGCCGCAAAGCATTCCCGCCAGCAAGCAAGCAATCGTTATTCCGCTCACCATCCAGGCGGGCACCCGAATGTCCGCCGGATGTATGCTATAACCGGCTGTGTCCAGTTCTTTGGAAAGTTTATATAACTGCCGCAGGATCAGAATATATAGTAGGATCATCCCGCCGGCCAACAGAATCCCGCTATAGTTGATAACCCCCAACAAACACATCATCAGATACCAAAAGATCAGCCCCCAAATGGCCCCGCCATGGGGGGTGATCCCCGCCCGATGCTGGATCTCCGTCAGGGCGTTCCAGAAGGCGATATAATGGAAAAGGGCCAGCAACACGCCCACCCAAGTTAAAATCTGTTCCGGGAGCACGAAACTCTGCAGTTCAGGCCAAAGGGTGGCTTGGGTGATCAGATGGAAGAGAAAGATGCCCAACCGGGGCATTGTTAGGATCCAGCAGGTGCGAAACCAATGATTTTCCCGCCGGAGCATCCGAAAGCCCTGCAAAAGCAACAAATATCCCAAAAGCGGCAGGATATATTGCAAACCGAAAAAATTCAAGGTAACGGTGATCAATCCAAATCCCCAAAGGATCCGATTGGTTGCGCTACGCCAAGGATTCACGCCCCGGATCATCTCCTCGGTGGGCAGTTCCATGGCGCCTTCTTTCAAAAAGGCTTCAAATTGCTCCTCCTCAAAGGCGTGCACATTCCGTTCATCCATCCTGCTCACCTCCCAACTGTTTCTGCAATTTTTTTCGCAGCCGATAAAGCCGGCCTTCCACCGCTCGCTCCGTTTGCCCCAATTCGGCAGCCATCTGTGCCACCGATTGCAGATAATAATATTTGCGGTAAAATAACTTCCGCTCGCTTTCGGAAAGTTCTGCCAAAACCACCTTTAAACGGGCGGCTTGCTCCCGCCGGAGCAGTTGTTCCTCGGGGCCGGGCTCGCCGGAAGGAAGGCGTTCATCCAAGGGCTCCCCGCCCGGGGGCATTTTACGCCGTTGGTTCAGAGCCGTATTCTTCGCCAAGGCCGTGAGCCATCCGGTCCAACTGCCCCGTTGGGGATCAAACTGGTGGATCCGTTCCCAGACCTTCAAGGCCACCTCCTGCAAACATTCTTCCTGTTCCTCTTCTTTTGGCAGGATCGGGCCGATCACATAGCGGATCAGGGGCGCAAACCGAACCAAAAACAGTTCTGCGCCCCGGGGATCCCGCTCCCGGATCTTTTGAATGATTTCTTGATTTTCCATCGGCCCGCCCCCTTTCTATTTTCATTATACAACTTTTCTACAAAAATCCCACGCTTTTTCTGCAAATTTTTCGCAAATTATTTATTGTAATTTTAGAATAAAAGGAGTATAATAAGGACGCATTAAAACCATCTCTAAGGAGTGATAAATTTGAAGAGCAAACCAAACAGCAAGAAACGGCTGTTTCTTGCGGTGTGGCTGGGGCTGATCGCCGTTCTGATGATCGGGATTCTGCTTCTCTGGCCTCCCGGCGCCAAGCATGAATCCATAAAAGAGTTGATGCAGGACGGCGTGTTGCACGAAGCCAACCGCATCTCCCTTTTCGGATTGGAAGTGAATCCGGGTCTGATCTCTGCCTATCTGGTTTCCGCCTTTTTATTGCTAGCGGCGGTTCTGATTCGAATCTTTGCCATCCCCCGCTTTAAAATGATCCCCGGCAAGTTCCAAACTCTTTTGGAAAAACTGGTGGAATTTTTTGCGGATATGGCCGGCAAAAACAGCCCCCATAAACCCAAGTTTATCGGTGCCTATATTTTCAGCGCCGGTGTTTACATCTTTTTCAGCACGCTATTTGAACTATTAGGCCTCCAATGGCTCACCACCAACGGTCATTCCATCACCCTGCCGGCGCCGATCTCCGATATTAACGGCGCCATTGCTATGGGCGTTTTATCCTATGGCGTGATTTTGGGGGCCGGCCTGATCTGCGGCGGCATCCGCGGGGGCTTGGGGGTTTTGAAAGATTTCTCCCTGCCCATCTCTATGAGTTTCCGTTTATTCGGCGCTTTGCTCAGCGGCCTTTTGGTTACTGAACTGGTTTATTATTACGTGGGCCTGAGTTTTGTTTTGCCGGTAATCGTGGGCGTGTTATTCACGTTGCTCCACGCCGCCATTCAAACCTATGTGCTTGCAACGTTAGTTTCCATTTTCTACGGCGAGGCCGTTGAACCCAAACCGAAAAAAATCAAAAAATCCAAAAAAACGAAAGAGGTACTTGAAAAATGAAAAAGAGCAAGATTTTCTCCCTGATTTTAGTTGTTGCAATGATGCTGACTCTGGTTGCTTTAACCACCGTGCCCGCCTTCGGGGAAGAAGCCGCTCCCGTTGCCGCTGAGGCCGCCCAGGAAGCCGCCGCTGAAAGCAACGTAACTTCCACTAAGGCTTGGGCCGCT
>JAZNEH010000071.1:0-10093 GCA_045588515.1 Eubacteriales bacterium | reverse complement strand
CCCTCGGAGGGGGTTCGGGGTTAACCTTCGAAGCCGTTGGGGTTTTTAGATTGCCAGTTCCAGGAATCCCGGCACATATCCTGCAGATTTTTCTCTGCGGTCCAGCCCAAAATCTCTGCGCTCTTGGCGGGATCAGCATAGCAGGTTGCGATATCGCCGGGCCGGCGATCCACGATTTTATAAGGAACCTTCACGCCATTGGCGTCCATAAAGGTATGCACCATTTCCAGAACGCTATAGCCGGTGCCGGTGCCCAGATTAAACACTTCGCATCCATCGTGTTTCAGAATGTAATTAACTGCCGCCACATGGCCCTTTGCCAGATCCACCACGTGGATATAATCCCGCACACCGGTGCCATCGGGGGTATCATAGTCGTTACCGAAAACGCTCAGTTCTTTCCGCCGGCCGATGGCCACTTGGGTGATATAGGGCATCAGATTATTGGGAATTCCCCGGGGATCTTCGCCGATCATACCGCTTTCGTGGGCACCAATGGGATTGAAATACCGAAGCAAAACGATCCCCCATTCCGGATCGGCGTTTGCCATGCCGGAAAGGATCTGCTCGGTCATATACTTGGTCCAGCCATAGGGATTGGTGCAATTGCCGGTGCGGCTGGTTTCTTTCAAGGGCATTTCATTATCCGCCGTATAAACGGTTGCAGAAGAGGAGAAGATGATCTTCTTCATTCCAATCTCTTCCATCACTTTGGTAAGAACTAAAGTGGAATTCAAGTTGTTATCATAATATTTCCAAGGAATGGAAACCGATTCCCCCACAGCCTTCAGGCCGGCAAAATGGATCACGCAATCAATTTTATGAGCGGCAAAAATTTCCCGCAGCAATGCTTCATCCCGCACATCGCCTTCATAGAAAACCAGATCTTTTCCGGTCAGGCTTTGGACCCGATCCAAACTTTTGGGGCTGGAGTTGCAAAGATTATCCACAACCACCACTTCATAGCCACAGTTCAAAAGTTCCAAACAAGTATGAGAACCAATATATCCGGCGCCGCCGGTTACCAATACTTTCATTTTTTCTCCTCCGTTTTCAAATAGACAATTAAATATCACTCAATTCGATCCGCAGTTGGGAAAGATTATTTTCCGGTTCAAAATCCCATTCTGCCAATTGGCCGTCTTTCAAGGTTTCCGCTTGCAAAGAGATATGGAAACAGGTTTGATTCCCGCTCCGTTCATAGGCCAACTCTGCCCCCTGCAGCGCCAGCAATTCCTTGGCGATGCTCAGGCTGAACCCCAGCCCCATAGCCCCCTTCTGATCCGGGGTACGGTAGCCGGCCTCAAAGAGCCGGGCGGGGTTTTCAACGCCGGGCCCATCATCCCAACACTCGATCAGGATCCGATCTTCCCGCTTCAAAGCCAAAAGCCGGATCGTTCCGTTGCCAAAGCGTTTAGCGTTGCTTAATAAGGCGCCCAAAGCCAGTTCCAGATCCTCGGGCATTGCCCGAGCCAAAAGTTCCGATAAACAAGGGGCCGTTACGATCTTTAGTTCGGGATAGAGTTCATTCACGCTCCGAACGAACCCATTCAGATAGTCGCCTACATTAAGGGGCACCCGATATTGATAGCGTTCATCGCAATCCATCCAAAGATAAAGATGTTTTGCCATCCGTAGGATCCGCCGCACATTCCGGGCGATCTCATTGCCGGCAGGCGAATCCATCCCCAAATCCTGGGCCACTCCGTAAATGCGATTCATATACGAAGATAACTTTGCGTGGGAATTCCGCAATACCTGCGCTAATTGTTCCTGTTCCGGCAAGCTGGGCTGATAGCAGATCTGCAACAGCAGATACCGCTCTTCTTCCCATTGCCACGGCAATAACTGCAAGGGCAAAACCCGGTCGCAAATTTTTTCCGAAAGGGCAATGCCTCGATTTTCATCCAAGCAAAATTCCGCCTCCCGCAATACGCCGGGCGTTAAAAAAATGCTGGCATCCGTTGCGGCCCATAAAGCCATCAAACTCTCCGCCGCGGGATTCTGATAGCAGAACTGTTTCTCCCGGTTAAAAACCAAAACCGGCTGAAATCCATCTGCAAAAAGGCCTGCAAAATATTCAGTTGCATCGATCATTTTTCATCATCCTCCCCGGTGGAAACGAGGCAAACTCTTTTCCACATTCTGTTATTATATAATACGAAATAGAATTTGTAAAGTGCCAAGGGATTAAAAAGAATAAAATAAAAAAAGTTTCCGAAAAAGCCTTGAAAAATAAATTCAATCTATTATAATGTGGGTGAACAGAACCTTAAGAAAGGGGATCATTCCGGTGTAATGTTTCAAACTAATCGGCAAAAGGGTTTCCCGGCGGCTTCTTTTGGGCGCCAATCGCTGCCGGCGAACGAGCTGCAGAACCTTTGGCAGAGGCTCTGCTGTGCGCCCCGTTAAATATTCTTGATTTTATGAATACACTGAAATTTATTTTTGACCATATGAAGGGTCAGAAAGTTCGATATTTTATCTGCTTGCTGGCGGTGATCCTGATCAGCGGGATCGTGCTGTTTCCCTCTGTTATCATCGGCAGCCTTGTGGATAACGCCCTGCTTTACGGAACAGAGGGCTGGAAATTTTCCGCCACCTGGATAGAGCGGGTTCTTCACATTACATCATCGACCGGTAGAACCGATATGCTGATCCGCTATGTATTAGCGGTTGTTTGCATTTCGCTTTTTTCTACCGGTCTTCGTTATTTTGTGCATCGTTCTATGCAAAAGATCAGTATGAAAACGGCCAATGAGATCCGCCTTTCTCTATACGGAAAGTTGCAAACCTTAAGCGCCGGTTTTTATGCCGGAACGCCCAGCGGCGAATTGATCGCCAACCTGACTTCCGACGTGCAGTTGATCGGCGCATTCATCCGGGATCACGCCTATAACTGGATCCGCAGCACCTTTTTGTTTATCTTTACCCTGCTGATGCTGTTTTATTACAACACGACCCTTACGCTGATCCTACTGATCTTCCTGCCGGTTTTTGCGATCCTGAGCGTTTTAGTATATCGGACTACCCGCTTTTTGCATCGCCGGTTGCGGGATAAATTCAGTGATATGAATACCTACGTCAATGAAAACCTGGGTGCCTACCGGGTGGTGAAAGCCTTTGCACGTGAGGATTATGAAAACCAGCGGCTCCACGCCATCAGCGAAGACTATCGGAACACCGCCGTGGATAACACGATGCAACGGCTGAAAGTTTCCACGCCTCTGCATCTGGTGAGCCGTTTGATGTCCATTGTAGGCCTCTGCTTGGCGGCACTCTTTGTGATCCGGGGCGAAATGAGCGTTGGTGCCTTAACGGTATTCAATACCTTTGTATTTAACCTCCAGGATCCCATCCGCACCTTAACCACTCTGATCAGTTCTTCCCAGCAGGTGATGGTTTCCGCCAACAAGATCCACGAACTTTATGAAACCACCCCCGAAGTGGAAAACAGCAACCATCTTCGGAGCAAACACGGCCGCATTAAATCCATTGAATTCCGGGATGTTTCTCTGGAACTGGACGGCCATAAGATTTTGGATCATATTAATTTGAAGATCACCTCCGGCAAAACCTTGGCCATTATGGGCCCCACCGGCGCCGGCAAGACTATTCTGATCTCCCTTTTAATTCGGCTCTATGACCCCACGGACGGTTATATCTATGTCAATGGCATCGATATCCGGGATATCGAATTGGAAAAACTCCGCAAGGAGATCGCCATCGCCACCCAGGATGTGTTCCTCTTCTCGGATACCATTGATAGTAATATTGCCTATTCCAACCCGGATATGCCCTTTGAAACCGTGAAGGAAATGGCAGAAACCGCGCAAGCGGCCTCTTTTATAGAAAAACTCACCGACGGCTATAACACCGTAATCGGCGAGCGGGGCATTGGCCTTTCCGGCGGCCAACGCCAGCGGATCGCATTGGCCCGTGCCGTTGCTAAAGATTCTTCTGTGATCATTCTGGACGACACCACCTCGGCTGTGGATATGGAAACGGAAGCCAATATTTTGAGCGAACTCCGCAAGATCACCAATAAAACCAAGATCATCGTTGCCCAGCGGATCACCTCCGCTATGGATGCCGATGAGATCATTATCCTGCAACAGGGCGTCATCACCGAACGGGGCACCCACGAACAATTGCTGGAAAAGGACGGCTACTATGCGGAAATCTACCGCATCAGCCAAAACGAGGAGGTGGAACTCCATGGCTAAACGAAATACTTTCGCTCAAGACGAAGCCCTTGAAACTCCTTTTAATGCGAAAAACCTATTGCGTTGCAAACCCTATGTTTTTCATAACATCAAATGGCTGATTGTGGGCCTGATTATGAGCATCGCTGCCACGATCTTCGGCCTGTTGGGCCCGGTTTACACCCAGACCATCATTGATGATATGATCCCCGAAAGCAATGTCCGCGGCGTTATCATCATCGCCCTGATTTACTTTTTAACTTCCTGCCTGGCCGAACTTTGCGCTTTCTTCCAATCGTTGGTAACATCCCGGGCAGGCCATCAGATCATCCACGAGATCCGATGCGATATTTTCGGGCATATTCAAAAACTATCCTTCAACTATTTCGATAGCCGCCCCCGGGGCAAGATCCTGATCCGGGTGGTGCACTATGTGAATAACGTGGCCGATTTTCTTTCCAACGGCTTGATCAATATCGTTGTGCAGGGCCTTTCCATCGTATTCATTCTGTTCTTTATGCTTTCGTTGGATGTGAAACTAACCTTGTGCGTGCTCTCCGGGTTGCCCCTTGTGATTCTTTATCTGGCTCTGGTGAAAACCCGCCAGCGGAAGGCCTGGACCACTTGGAGCGCAAAAAACTCCAACTGCACCGCCTATGTGAGCGAATCTATCAACGGGATGCAAATCACTCAGGCCTTCAATCGGGAAGAAGTGAACCGGAATGTCTATCGGGATCTGCTGGATCAATTGAAAAATGCCTATTTGAAAGCCGCTCGTTATGATACCTTGATGCCGGTTATCATCGAGAATATCACCCGATTCATCACTTGCTTCCTCTATATAATGGCAATTCTGTTTTTTACCAAAGATCATTATAGCGCCGGCGTCGTTATCGCGATGGTTTCTTATGCGGGCCGTTTCTGGGGCCCCATCCAGTCCATCGCCAATATCTATAATAGTTTAGTGAATACCGGCTCCTATCTGGAACGGATCTTTGATACGATGGATGAAAAAGTGGATATCGAAGATGAGCCCAACGCCAAGCCCCTGCCCGCTATCTCCGGCCGGGTAGACTATGAAAACGTTACCTTCGCCTATGAAGAAGGCCATAATATTCTGGAAAAGGTTTCCTTCCACGTGGAGCCGGGCCAAAGTTTCGCTTTAGTGGGCCCCACCGGCGCCGGAAAGAGCACCGTTGTGAATATCCTCTGCCGATTTTATGATATCCAAGGCGGCAAGATTCTGCTGGACGGCCACGATATCCGCCACGCCACGCTCCTCTCCCTGCGGAGCCAGATGGGCATTATGTTGCAGGATAGTTTTATCTTCACCGGCACCATCCGGGATAATATCCGCTATGGTAAACTGGATGCCACCGACGAAGAGATCGAAGAGGCCGCAAAAACCGTATGCGCCCATGAATTCATTATGAACACCGAAAACGGCTATGATACGTTGGTAAACGAAAAAGGCTCCAATCTTTCCAGCGGCCAGCGGCAATTGATCTGCTTTGCCAGAACCGTGCTTTCCAATCCTGCAATTTTGATTTTGGATGAAGCCACCTCTTCCATCGATACCGAAACGGAAAAATTGGTTCAGCAAGGGATCGCAAACCTCCTGAAAGGCCGAACCTCCTTTATCATCGCCCATCGGCTTTCCACCATCGCCAATTGCGATGAAATTATGTATATTGCCGATAAGGGCATTGCGGAACACGGCACCCACGAGGAACTCTTGGCAATGAAGGGCCGTTACTATGCGCTCTACACCGCCCAAATCGAAGACGACGAACACGCTGTTCGCCACTAAAAAAGGCACCGACCGCAGAAAAGGGGAAAGTTATTAAAAATCGCATACTCCCCCTCCTGTTTCATTTAACCCATTATTTGTTTTTTAACAGCAACACCATAAAATGCAGCGACCCCGGCAGGAAAAACCTGCCGGGGTCGTTTTTTGTCGATGTTATGCAATTTTCAGATCCAGCCGGATCCGTTCGGTGAGCATCGAGATAAATTCGCCGTTGGTGGGTTTGCCTTTACTGCTTTTAACAGTAAACCCGAAAATGCCGTTGAGGGTATCAATATCCCCACGGCCCCAAGCCACTTCTATAGCGTGTCGAATGGCTCTTTCCACCCGGGAAGAAGTGGTGCCGTTATTTTTGGCAATGGTAGGGTAAAGTTCTTTAGTGATGGCCTTTAACAGATGCCGATCTTCCAGAGCCAGCATAATGGAATCCCGAATATAATCATAGCCCCGGATATGGGCCGGCACGCCCACGTCGTGCATCAGGTTCGCCACATACCGTTCCAGTTCATAATCCTTTTCCTCGGCCCGGATCGCTTCCCGCTTGCGTTCTTTCATTGCAATGAACCGATCCCGCACAAACGGATAATCCAAAGGCGGCAACAGGAAAAGATCTGCACCGGCATCCATCACATTCCGGGCCAACCGATCATTAGGCACCTGAGAAAGAACCGCAAAAACAGTATTCTTGCGGAACCCAACCGCCTCCAATCCTTCCAGAATTTCATCACTACTGCGGCCGGGCAGAAAACCATCCATCAACACCACATCCGGCTGATGCTCCGCAATAAAATTCACTGCGGCGGCGCCATCCCGGCAGATCCCCAACACGTTCATTCCCAACTCTGCAAAACGAGCCCGGTTATATTCCGCCTCTTCTTCATCGGCCTGCAATAGGACCAAGCTCAATTTTTCTCTGATTTCGTTGCTCATTTCAAATTTCCTCCTCAATTAGGGCCCATTTCGCCCTGTTCGTTCAAATGATACCAAATTATTTCAAAAGATGTTGTCGAAGGATGTCGGCAGATCGACGGTTTTGCAAAAAATTCCAGAAATTCTTCTTTCTTCCATTCCAAAGGCAGCAGTTGCCGGGAAACCGGGGTAAAGCGGCCGATAACCGGTTCGCTGCGTGGAGGAGGGGCTTTGCAATGAAAAAAAGAGCCTTTTTTCAGCGGGGTGGAGCGCCGCCGGTATTTTTTGCTCAACATTGAACACCTTTTGTGCTCATTATACCGAACTAATCGAAATTTGTCAAGAATAAAATTGGAAATTCTTGACATTTGAACACTAAACGTGTATAATATTCCCATCAAACCAAAGGAGAATCTACAGATGCGAAAAATCGGAATTAGCGCCATCCCGGCCGCAGGGGAAACCCGGGATGATTATTACGCCATCATCAAAAACGTGGGGTTCGAGGAAGTTTTCTTCGGTTATAATCAAGCCGATACTGCCCGTGCCCACTGTCGGGATGCTTTAAACAAAGGAATGGGGATCGACCATATTCACGCCCCCTTCGATCATATCAACGATATCTGGCTGGAAGGCGAAGCCGGCGAAGTGATGCTGGAACGCCTAATGGATTGCGTAGATTGTTGCAAAGAGTATGGCGTTGCCAAAACGGTGGTGCATCTTTCCTCCAAGGAAAACGCCCCCTTCATCAACGATCTGGGCCACGCCCGTTTTGATAAACTGGTGGATCGAGCCGTTGCTCAAAACGTGCAGATCGCCTTTGAAAACCAGCGCAAACTGGCGAATCTGGCCTTTGCTATGGAGATTTACAAAGATGTTCCCCAAGTGGGTTTTTGCTGGGATACAGGCCATGAATATTGCTTCACCCCCGGTTGGGAATTTATGCCGTTGTTTGGCAACCGTTTGATGGCGATTCATCTGCAGGATAACCACGCCGTTTATGATGGCGATCAACATCTGATCCCCTTTGATGGAACGGTGGATTTCGAAAAAGCCGCCCGGTATATTAAAAATTCCCCCTATGAGGGGCCCATTATGCTGGAGATTTTCCGTCGGCCGGAAAGCGCAACCGGCTATGCCGGCTATGAAAACTTAAGTTCCGAAGCCTATTATCAGCGAGCCGCAGAAGCTGCCCGCAAAATCCGAGAGTTGGTGGAGCAAGCGTGAGTTCCTTCTCCGAACGGTTAAAACTTCTCCGCCGGGAAATGAGCCTTTCCCAACAAAAACTGGCGGATGCCACCGGCTTAACCAAAAGCAGTGTGAATATGTATGAACGGGGCGAGCGGGAGCCGGGCTTGCAAACCGTTGCCCTGCTGGCCGCCCATTTCAAGGTGGACACCGATTATCTGCTGGGCAATTCCCCCTATCGCAGTAAAGCCGAATGGTTGCAGATTCTGCAAGGGGAAGAAGCGCCCCATCTGCCCAAAGAGGCTCTGCCGATCGCCGGGCGTACCCTGCCGCTTTTGGGTGAAATCGCCTGCGGCGAACCGATCTTTGCCCAAGAGGAGCAAAACTGTTTTGGCGTTTCCGGCGGCGATCTAAAGGCGGATTTTTGCCTGCGGGCCAAGGGCGATAGTATGATTGGCGCCCGGATTATGGATGGAGATCTGGTGTTTATCCGGGCCCAGTCCACCGTTGAAAACGGCGAGATCGCCGCAGTGATCATCGAAGATAGCGCCACTTTGAAACGGGTTTATTATTACCCGGAAGAAAGCAAACTTTCTCTGAACGCTGAAAACCCCCGCTATGCACCCCTGATCTATGTAGGCGAAGAATTAAACCACATCCGTATTTTAGGCAAAGCCGTGGCCTTCCAAAGCAAGATATAAGAAAATGCCATTCCCATTGGAATGGCATTTTTTAAATGGATCAACGGAGGGCACTTAAAAACCTTCTTTCACCACGGCAGAGATTCGCTGATAATCGTTGGTAAGGATACAATCCACGCCTATTTCCAGATAATGGCGGGCTTTCTCCGGCGTATCGGCATAAACACATTGCAGATCTGCCATGGACATGGGACTTATTCCCCATTTCCCGATTGAATTTTTTTAATAATCAATGCGGTCTTTTTCGCCATATCTGCCAAACTTTCGATATAAGCGTATTCCCGCACGCTATGGATCCCGGCGCCGTGCACCCCGAAAGAATCCAGAACCGGAATCCCGGCGGCAGTGGCATCTGCGGCATCGGAGCCGCCGTTGCTCATGGCGGCGATGATGGGCGCATAGCCGGCATCGGCAAAAATCTCGTTGATATGATTGAAGAATTTTTGGTTGGGCTCGGTTTCTTCCATTGCCACCCGATAACTGATCTGGGTCAGTTCACAGTGGGTACCGGGCACGGTAGAATGTTCGGCAATTTCCGCCATCCGTTTTTTCACCAACTCCGCCTCAGCGGCGGTGCGATGGCGAATATCGGTCACCACCGTGCAATGCTCGGCAACCGTATTGGGCGTGGTACCGCCCTCAATGATTCCGCAGTTGCAGGTAATGCCGTTTTCCTCTTTCCATTTTTCCAATTCGATGATCTTATGGGCGGCCTCGGTGATGGCATTGGCCCCGTCATAACATTTGGAAGAATGGCAGGCCTTGCCGGTGATCTCCAGCCGGAAGCGCAGAATGCCCTTCCGAGTGGTAGTAAACTTGTTGTCCCCGCTGTTTCCTTCGCCATTCAAAAAGCCCACACAGCCCTTAGCCTGTTCCAAAATATAGCCAATAGTGGCCTTATTGCTGATAGAACTGCCCACTTCTTCATCACTTTGCAATAATAATTTAATGGGCCGGTCCGTGTAACCGCAATTCTGCAGAGCTTCCATCGCCAAAAAAGCGATCGCAATCCCGCCCTTGCAATCGCTCACGCCGGGCCCGAAGATCTTGCCGTCTGCAATATGAACGGCGGGCGTTCCAAAGGAGCCGATGGGATGCACCGTATCCATATGGCTGGAAAGCACAAAATGCTTTTGGGCGCCCTTAGGGTTCATCGTAATGCAAACCACATCCCCGGAAACGTCGTGGTGAAAAAACTCCACGTCCCAGCCCAATTCCTCTGCCTTTTGAGCGGCAAAACGCCCCACAGCATCAACAGCCGCTTTATTGTTGGTGGGACTTTC
>JAZNEH010000070.1:0-3078 GCA_045588515.1 Eubacteriales bacterium | reverse complement strand
CATTTGGATGCGCCCAAGATCTATATGTCCTTAAAATGATAAGAGCCCCCCGGCGGAATCGATTCCGCCGGGGGGCTCTTATCATTTTAAGGACATATAGATCTTGGGCGCATCCAAATGGGAAAAGGCGCCGGGCACCCGCCGCTCATCAAAAAGGATCTGTTCCTTCCGTTCCCGCAACAGTTCATAGGTCAAAGGCGGGTACTCCATACAGTTCCCCGCCGGAAAGCAGGCTCGAACCACCTTGCTTAATTCGGAAAACGTCTTAGGTTCTCCCTGCAAAGCGGTCAGCAGTTCTTTCCGTGCCAGCGCAGTCACCTCCGGGGTGATCCGCTCCACCTGAACCGGCGGATTTTTCATTGGATACGTTGTCACGCTCTCCTTTTCCACCCATCCGGCGGAAAGAGCCGGCAATAACCGTGCAGAGCCCGCATCCTCCGGGAATGCGAAGGCAGTGCTGGCTAAATAAGCGCCGTGCTCCGCAAAGCCCACCATCATAGGCATATTGATCCGGGCATAGGTGATGCGGTCGGGCTCCTCCGGCCGCAAGATCAGCCCCACAATCTCCGAAGGCATCTCGCAGAAGGCCTGTTCCATCCCTTCCGCCGCCGAGGCCCCTCTATCAAGATTCCGCTGGATCAATTGCGCCATCACGTCGCTCATATGAACCTTGGTGCCGTCTTTTAATTCATTGTATTTATCGCTGTCGATCCGGATCCGGGAATCCAGGCGATAGCCGGCCTCCCAAATGGCGTTGGCGCATCTGTTCGCTTCATTCTTGCGATCCTTAAAACAACCGGAACTGCCGTTGGCCACGTAGGCCAGACGATCCTCGCCGGGTCTGCCGCCAATAAAGGGGTGGGCCCATTCGTCGCCGCCCCCGCTATTGGAGCGGCTGTGGATGATCCCGATGGTTCCCGGCAACCGAGCCGCCTCGGTCAAAGCCTTCAGCCGATCCACATCACCGGTCAGTTTGGCATAGTGGATTTTTCCCTCGTGGAGGGTAGCAATGCCGCTATAATACCCGCCGGCAAAGCCCTCTTGCTTTTTCAGCATTTCCAAAAGGATCGGCGCCGCCGGCCTTGTTCCCACATATCCTGCAATGTTGCACATTTTTCCAACCTCAGCATCAAATAGTATAGTTTTATCTTACCATCGTAGGGTAGAGCAAATAACCCGAACCCGCCCCAAAGGGGCATATTTCGGCACTTTTTCCCCAATTCGTTCTCACCAGGTGGCAGCCTGCTATCGCCCTAATTGAGAAAAAATCCCTCGAAATCTGCTCCCTTTGGGGTCAAGGATTTTAAAAAGAGCGGATTTTTGCTCAGCCAAGGCACAAAACGCAGTTAATCCTGCCGGATTAACGAGTATTTTAACACAGGATGAGAGAAAATCCGCCTTTTTAAAACGGTGTTCGGATTATTCGCTCTACCCTAAAGATCCTCACAGCACCTGCATCCCTTCCCGGGTTGCCGCATATAGATACATCAGCATACAGCTTAAATACCATTCGGAGGATTTTGTGGGTTTTCCCGTAATGGGATCCAGTTCCTGGCCCAATTTAAAATAGTCAAAGCAATCGGTCCAGCCCTCCAGGAATTTTTTGCATATATGATCGAAATCATCGCTCATATGATAATCATCCATCCATCGGATACACCGCAAAATGATCAGCCCTTGTGTAAAATACCCCCAGCAGTTTCCGGCAGCGTGATTTTTACAACTTTCGTCACTGATGGCCATAGACGGGAAGGGATAATTGGTCCAGAACTCGTTTTCGTTCTTTATATGTCGCTCATACAGTTCTTTGATCAGCTCCTTATCCGCTTCCTGATCAAGAACCTTTTCCAAGAATAAATGAAAAATCGTACTGGAAAGATATTTTCTTTTGTTCCCGTTTTTATCCACGTCATAAAAGAACGCATCCTCTTTGTCATAGCAAATTTCAAACAGCCTTGATTTAACCTCTTGCGCTTTGTTTTTCCAGAAGATCGATTCTTCGACCAACCCAAGTTTTTGAGCAAATTTCGAAAGTGCCACCAAATTACCGTAGAAATTGCAGTTCATATCCACCGCAATGATAGGTGCCACCGGATCTCCCTCCGGCAGGATCGCCGCATTTGCAATAGAGCCGTTCGGGAGCCTATAGTTCCCTTTGCACAAAATTCCGCTCAGTCTGGCACTATTATCGTGACCGGAGTCGTAGCCCACAAACAGCTCCACCAACCCCTTATTCAAGGTCATTCTGTTATTTTCCAGCCATGAGATCCATTGCACGCCGGAGTCGTAAACCTTTTTGTCAAAGGCCCGATCGTCAAGCATCTCGGAAACGTCAAAGGCTAACGATAAGAAGGAAACGCACTCCTGAATTTGTGTATACTCGAAAACGATTTCCCCGCCCTGTTCAATCACACGGAAGGGGTATTGCCCGTTGATTTGATGATCGATAAAAACCTCGATGGTATCTTTGGCAATATAGAGCTTTGAAGGATCCATTTTGGCATATAAAACGGCATCGTAAACGTGTTCCAGCCAAAGTCCCGCATACTTTAAAGAAATCTGCAACAGTTCTTTATCACCGAATCTTTTTATGTGCTCACGCTCTAACCGATCTTTAATTTCATGGCAAATTTGATTAATCACACGCAATCACCTCTGATTTAGTTTACCATATATGCGGATAAAATGTAAAGATGCAATAAAAACGCAAAAGCCACCGTGGGGGATCAAAAAGAAACCACCCTAATAGGGTGGTAAGGTGCAGATTTCTCGATTTCCGGATCCCGGTGTTCTGCCTCGCTTAAAAGGCGCTAAAAAAACAAAGTGTGATCAGCAAGCCCTTTGCAACATGAAAAAATTCTTCGCAAACCGTTGTTTGCTCGATATTTTTTGTGTTGCGGCAGCTGCTAACCTGCTCCCTTCATCTGCCACAGGCACCGGTCGCAGTCGCAACCAAATGAATTGGGGCACCAAATGATTTGTATGTCTAACAAATAAATTGTTAGAAGCACACCCAAATGATTTGGGGTACCAAATGATTTGTTGGGCAAATAACCAAATGAATTGGGATAACAAATG
>JAZNEH010000069.1:0-5927 GCA_045588515.1 Eubacteriales bacterium | reverse complement strand
CGTCGGTAACCAGCATCAGGCAAAAACCCACCAACAGAGCGTAGGTGGCGCCCCGTTGGGCGCCGTGTGCGTGGGTTTCGGGGATCATTTCATCGCTGACCACGTAGAGCATCGTGCCGCCGGCAAAAGCCAGGGCAAAGGGCAAAATCGCCGCAGAGATGCTCACAGCGAAATAGCCCATCAAAGTGCCGATCACTTCTACCAGCCCGGTTGCCATTGCAATAGCAACCGTTTTTCCGGGATGCACGCCGGCCGCCAGCATCGGCGCAATGATCACCATCCCTTCAGGGATATTTTGCAGCGCAATGCCGCCGGCGATCACCATTGCCCGGCCGGTATCGCCGGCGCCAAATCCAACGCCAGCCGCCAGCCCTTCCGGCAGGTTATGGATGGCGATGGCCAGCACAAACAGCAACACTTTGCTCAAATCGGCGTTATGATGGCTTTCGTTATCGGCGCCCACCAATTTATGCAGATGAGGCACCAATTTATCGATCAAGTTCAGGCAAAGCGCCCCGGCGAACACTCCGGCAACCGTTATGAGCAGGCCATATTTTCCGCCATACTCCAACGAGGGCAGAATCAGCCCCAAAACCGCCGCCGCAAGCATCACCCCCGCCGCAAAGGAGAGCACGATATCAGAAAACCGATGGGAGATCTTTTTGAACAAAAAGCCGATCAGGGCGCCAGCGGCCGTGGCGCCCCCCACCCCCAGGGCGGTAAGCCAGACAGCCAGCATTACAGCACCAAAGAAGGAGCACTATAAACCCGGCCGGCCAACTCCTGATTCAACATATAAAGGCTCTTGGGATCGGAACCGAAAAGTTCCATCTTAGAGATCAGATCGTTGGCGTTGGTTTCTTCTTCCCCCTGCTCCTTCACAAACCAATCCAAAAACTGCATCGTCCGGAAATCCCGCACGTCATAGGCGGCGCCATAGATATCGTTGATCAGGGAAGTTACGTATTTTTCGTGTTCCAACCCGGCCTCCAAAACGTCCATATGGCAGGTGAAGACCTTATCAGGCTTATCAATGGCCTCCAAGGTTACCTTCTGATTTTCATTCTGCAGATAGGTATAGAACAGCATAGCGTGATCCCGTTCTTCCTGGGCTTGGATCATATACCAATTGGCAAAGCCATCCAGACCGGCGGCCTTGAAATAGTTGGAAAAATCCAAATAAAGATAGGCAGAATAAAGTTCCTTGTTGATCTGTTGATTTAATAAAGCATGTACATTTGCATCCATAGTAAAATTCCTCCTTTTTTAAATTCATTATAACAGATTATTTTGAAAAAACAGTAACTTAATCACAAATATTTGAAAAAAATTTTCTCCGGGTGTTAAAATAGCAGAAAAGGGGGCATATGGATGGAAGAACGTTATATTTTGGAATTGCTTTCGGCGGTGCACCGAAAGGTCGCTCCGGAGGAAGCCGGGATAACCGTTACCGTTCAGCGGGCGGAGGATCTGTTCGTTTGCGTATTGAGTGGGCAGGTGACCTATCAATTTGAAAAGGACCGACAAATTTTGCGGGCAGGGGATCTTCTGCTGCTCCCCCGAGGTACCTGCTATAAGCGGATCTTTAGCGATCCCGATTATCAGGCGATCTTTGTGTATTGCCGCTTTTCGGCCCCGCCGGTCCAGGCGCCGGAACTCTTTTCCGATTCAGGGGCGGAATCCGTTTTTTTGCGGCTTTATAATATCTGGCAACGCCGATCAGCAGGAAGCCGCAGCGAATGTCTTGGGATATTATATCAACTCTACGCCGAACTGCTCCAAAGAGAACAGGATTCCCATCTGAAGACTAAAAGCGATGCCCCGCTGGCGGATGCGGCCCGGCGGATCGCAGAACACTGTACCTGCCCCACCCTTTCGGTGGCCGAACTGGCAGAGGCGGCGGGGATGAGCCAGGTTCATTTTCGCCGGCGGTTCCGGGAGCAGTATCATCGCACACCCTTGGACCATATCCTGCACCTGCGGCTGACCCGGGCCAAGGAGCTTTTACATTACCACGACGGCTCCATCGGAGAAATTGCCGCCGCTTGCGGCTTTTCGGACCCCTCCTATTTCACCCGCCTCTTTAAAAAGAAAACCGGCTATACCCCCACCGAATACCGGACCCTCTACTGAAAAAGTTGACACGGAAACCGTTTCCGTGTCAACTTTTTTATTTCAGCGAACACCTACCGGCAGAAGTTCGCCGTTATAAAGGCGGCGGGATCGCCGATTTGTTCATACCAGGCAACGTCTGCTTTACTCATTTTTGCGTTCTCCTTTCAAAAATGAACTGGTAGACGATCACAATGGCCACCATAATTCCGGCGGCGATTGATAATAAGGGGATGTAGCTGCCCAAAAGCTCGTAGCTTTTATTCATCAAAGGGCCGCCCAGCGCATAGCCCGCTGTATTGACCGAAACGATCTTGCCTAAAAGGTTGGCGTTGTTTTCGCCCTTGGAAAGGCCGGCGGTGATCAAAGGAAGCATCACCGTTTCCAAAGGGATGGCGATGGCGTGAACCACCGTATAGCTCAAAGCCAGCGGCGCATAATCCAGCTGATCATAGTGGTGCTGGTGAAGGAAAAGCCGATCCCCAGAAAGCACCCCGCCAGATAAAAAAACCAGATATTAGGAGCCAGCGCCTGCAAAACACAGGCGGTCACCAGGCTCAAAAAGCCTACCGCCAACAGCTTGCGGGCGCCGAACCGCAGGATCAGGCGGCCAAAATAAAAGTTCACCACCGCCGTCATCACGAAGCGGATGCTATCCGCCAGAGAAAAGGCGCTCCGCTGAATATCCAGCGCCTCGGTGACGGCCGTTAAGTATAAACCACGGTTGGAACTGCAAAATCCCAAAGCAAAAAACAGCGTCATGGCACAAAGCCCCGCCATCACCCATTTATAATCGATCCTTTTCAAAAAGGACATTCCGATCATCTCCTTTCAAGGCTATTATAGACCTATACATTATTAAGTGCAATCGGATTTTTCGACGAACAGGACAAAAAGAACCCCGTGCAGAACTTCTGCACGGGGATTAATCTTCTCTTTTAACGCATCCGGCCTCTACCAGCACCATCGTAACGGATTATTCTTCAAAATTCAGTGGGATATCGCAAAGGATTTCGCTCACTTCGTCTTTGGTGCAGATCTGAAAGGGGCCGGTGATCCCCCATTTGGATTGATCGCATAAAAACACGCTTTTTTTCGCCCGCCGCACCATTTTCCGTTTGATGGCGTTTTCCGTTTCGTCCACGTCGGTGATCTGCCCTTCCCGATTGATGGCCTGGGCAGAGAAAAAGGCCAGATCCCCATAAACCGTATCCAGAAACTGCTCAGCATAAGCCCCCAAAAAACAATCATTCCGGGGGAAATAGGCGCCGCCGGTGCAGTATACTTTAATTTCCTCGTTCCCTGCCAAAGCCGAACAGATCCGCAGATTATTGGTGATGATCTTTAAATTTTTCTTGCCCTGAAGATGCTTACAGATACGAAAGGCGGTAGTGGAAGCATCCATCAGCACCGTATCCCCATTGCGGATCAGTTCCGCCGCCTTGGCGGCCACCAGATTTTTGCCGGCGGCGTGCGTTTGCTCCCGGATCTCCACCGGGATCACGTCGTTTTTATATTTCGCCAGCACCACGCCCCCATAGACCCGCTCCACCAGCCCGTTTCGGGCCAGTTCTTCCAGATCCCGCCGCACCGAAGCCTCGCTGACATATAGGACCTTTGCCAATTCCTTCACCGAAGACGTTTGATGTTGCTCTAAAAACTGTAGAATGTTTTTTTGCCGTTCAAATTGAAGCATTTGTTGCACCTCTTTGCAAAACTTTTGCAGAAAATTTGAAAATCTTTCAACTTTGCCCGTCTTTATTGACAAACAAAGGGGAAATTTCTATGATAATTATACATAGTTTTTCAAACTTTTTCAAACTTTTTCAAAGGAGAATTTTATTATGGCAATTGTAACAATCATCGGGTCCGGTATGATGGGCTCTGCCCTGGCCTTCCCTGCCCGGGAAAACGGCCACGAAGTTCGCTTGGTGGGCACCCATCTGGATCGAGAGATCATTGAAACCAGCAAAGCCACCAAGCGCCATCCCAAATTCGTTAAAGACTTCCCCGCCGGCCTGAAATATTATCAGATCGAAGAGGTGAAGACCGCCATTGAGGGCGCCGACCTGATCATCGGCGGCGTCAGCAGTTTCGGTGTGGATTGGTTTGCCGACACCATCCTGCCGATCATCCCCGAAACCATCCCTGTGATCACCGTTACCAAGGGCCTGATCGATACCCCCGACGGCAAATTGATTACCTACCCGGCCTATTGGCAAAAAAAATTAGACGAGTTGGGGCTGAAAACCAGCCTGAACGCCATCGGCGGCCCCTGCACCAGCTATGAACTGGTGGCCCACGATCAAACGGAAGTGGCCTTCTGCGGCAAGGATATGGAGATCTTAAAGAAGATCCGGACCATTATGGAAACGGATTATTATCATATCAGCCTTTCCACCGACGTGGTTGGCATCGAAGGCGCCGTTGCTCTGAAAAACGGCTATGCGCTGGGGATTGCCTTAACCATCGGTTTGAATCAAAAGGCCTTCGGCATTGATAGCGAACTGCATTTCAACAGCCAAGCCGCCGCTTTCGGCCAAGGGATGAAGGAAATGAGCCGCCTTTTGGATTTTCAGGGCGCCGGCACATTGGATAATCTGGCTGTGGGCGTGGGCGATCTCTATGTAACCGTATATGGCGGCCGCACCCGCTTAGTGGGAATTCTGTTGGGCCGCGGCCTGACCATTGAAGAAGCCAAGGCCGAACTGAACGGCGTGACCTTGGAATCTTTGGTTGTTGCAGAGCGAGTGGCCCGGGCTGTACGCAAGAGCGCTGAATTGGGCGTTCTGGATCTGAAGAACTTCCCCCTGCTCCTGCATATCGATGAAATTCTAACCCAAGGCAAAGAAGTGAACATCCCTTGGGATGCCTTCCGCTTTATGGCTGAATAACCTAAAATCATCTGTTTTCACCCCAAGATGAAAACAGAGGATTTTTCATTAAAAAGCAAATCGGGGCCTGGTTTCCGGCATACGAATAAATTGTTGAAAAATTATTTTTTAATTGGCCTTCCTTTTGGGCAATATAGAAAAATTTTTCACAAGAATTGAAAATCGAAAAAAACTGTGATATAATTCTCTCGTATTTTTTAAAATAAAGGAGCAAACGGTTATGAAAAAGTTATACGAAGGCAAAACAAAAGACGTTTACGCCTTGGAAAACGGGAATGTGCTCTTGAAATTCAAGGATGACTGTACCGGAAAAGACGGCGTATTCGATCCCGGCGAAAACAGCGTTGGCCTCACCATCGAAGGCATTGGCAAGGCTAATCTGCAAACCTCTGTTTACTATTTCGAAATGCTGAAAAAAGCCGGCATCAAAACCCATTACGTATCTGCCAATGTGGAAGATGCAACCATGGAAGTTCTGAACGCTGAATGTTTTGGTAAGGCACAGGGCGGCAACGGGCTGGAAGTAATCTGCCGCTTGGTGGCAACCGGCAGTTTCATCCGTCGCTACGGCGAATATATTAAAGACGGCACTGTTCTGGAAGGCGGCTATGTGGAATGTACCTTCAAGAACGATGCAAAGGGCGATCCTCTGGTAACCGGGGAAGGCCTGGCTGCGTTGAACGTGATGACTCCCGAAATGTTCGAGAGTATGAAAGCGCAAACACTGAAGATCACCAAGATCGTTGCCGACGACCTGAAAACCATCGGCTTGGATCTTTGGGATATCAAGTTCGAGTTCGGCTATCATAACGGCGAAGTGGTTCTGATCGACGAGATCGCCTCCGGCAATATGCGGGTTTATAAGGGCGATACCATCGTGGAGCCTGTGGAACTGACTAAACTGATTCTGAACAGATAACA
>JAZNEH010000068.1:0-8254 GCA_045588515.1 Eubacteriales bacterium | reverse complement strand
CCTTCTTTCCGAGTGAAAAAGTACAATTGAATTGTGCTCGTTGTTTTCTTCGAGGAATGGCGCTTGGAAATTTCGATTTTTTGGGGAAAAGGGATTGACAAACTTATACTATGCGTTGTATAGTATTATGTGAAAGGGGGTATTAAAATGGATATCCAATTAAAGCGGGGTTTATTGGAAGTTTGCGTGCTGGCAGCCATCAAAAATGAAGAATCCTACGGCTACCAGATCATCAAGACCATCAAACCCTACGTAACCATTTCTGAATCCACCCTCTACCCCATTCTGCGAAGATTGGAAGCAGCAGAACTTTTAACGGTGCGCTCGGCGGAACACAACGGCCGATTACGCAAATACTATCGGATCACTTCAGCAGGGCTGGAGCGGCTTTTGGCTTTCACCGAAGAATGGAAAGAGATTATGGATATTTACCGATTTGTTGAAGGAGGTGCGGAAAATGAATAAGGCTGAATTTTTGGCTATAATCCGCCATAAACTACAAGAAATTCCCCAAGAGGATCTTCAAAAATCCTTAGATTATTATAGCGAAATGATTGAAGACCGTATGGAAGAAGGTTTAACAGAGGAAGAGGCCGTTGCCGCCATGGGCACGCCGGAGGAGGTGGCCGGGCAGATCTTGGCTGAGATTTCTCTTCCCCGGTTGATCCGCACCAAGATGAAACCCAAGGAGCCCCTGCCCCTATGGGTGATCGTTCTGCTGATCGTGGGGTCCCCGGTCTGGCTGCCCATCGCCGTTGCCATCCTGGCGGTGATCCTATCAGTCTACTTAGGTCTTTGGAGCGGGATCATCGGCCTTTATAGCGGCGTTTTAGGGCTATGGTGCGGCGCTTTAGGTTGCTTGGTTTCCATCCCCTTTGCCTTTGCCCAATATTCCGGCTGGAGCCCGGTGGGGCTTTGCATTGGCGCCGCTCTGATTTGCGTTGGATTGGGGATCCTGCTGTTGCTAGCGACCAACGCTCTGGCGAAACTTTTGGTTCAATTGGCAAAGATCATCGTGATTGGCCTTAAGAAGATCCTGATCCGGAAGGAGGAAGAAAAATGAAACGTTCTCTTAAAGTTGCATTCATACTGAGCACCTGTTTTGTGGTGATCGGTATTCTGTTAACAGCAGTTTCTCTCCGCTTTTTCCCTTGGAACTCCATTCGTGTGGAAGATCAACAGGAAATTACCGTAACCGAGATTCAAGAGCCCTTTGACGCTCTGCATCTCGATATTGTGGAGGCGGATATCCGCTTTGAGATTGGCGCAACCGCCAAGATCGCTTATCGGAATTTTGACCACGTGATCTATGCCGCCGAAGTGCAAGACGGCGTTTTGAATCTTTATCAGGCGGATAAACGACCCACTGTTGAAAAGTTATTTGATTTCATCCATAAAAACCAAGAGATCCTCATCACCCTACCGGCAAAAACCTATCAAAGACTTTGGCTCCGTACAGTCAGCGGGGACGTCACTCTGCCCGGTAACCTGAAAATTACCGAAACGATCCTTGAATCCACCAGCGGGGATCTTACTCTGGACGGCCTGGCGGGGGATAGCCTTTCTGTTCTGACTACCAGCGGGGACATCGAAATGTACCGGACAGTCCTAACCCAAAAAATGGATCTGGAAACCACCTCCGGGGATATCGAAGCCGAAGCCAGCGATGCGCCGGAGATCCTGATCGATACCACCAGCGGTGACGTAGAGGCAACCTGGCTCACCGAAAAGAAATTCCTAATCGATACCACCAGCGGCGAACGTGAGGTTCCCCCCTCTGCCGAAACAAGGGAAACCTGCACGGTAAAAACCGTCAGCGGTGACATTGAAATCAGTATAAAATGGCTTGACGAATTAAATTAAAACAGGTATAATAAAATTGCTCCTGACAAGAAGAAGGAATTCTGACGGAAAGGTGCGGTTCAATACGCTTATTTTAGCCGCGTCCTTTTCAGGGGCGCGGCATTTTTATTTGGAGGTTTAACTTATGGAAACCAGAGTTGCCATCATCGGCATCATTGTGGAAAACACCGATTCTGTGGAGGCGCTGAACGCCCTGCTCCACGATTACGGCAATTATATCATCGGCAGAATGGGCCTGCCCTATAAGGAAAAGAAGATCAACGTTCTTTCCATCGCCATTGATGCGCCTCAGGACGTGATCGCCACCCTTTCGGGCAAGATCGGGGCATTGGAAGGGGTCAGCGCCAAGACCGCCTATTCCAACGTGATCACCCATGATTAAACGGATCGACCGGCTGGCAGAAAAACACCGGCTGACCTTAACTGAATACGAAACTCTGATCCGAGCTCAAACCCCGGAACTGATGGCCTACGCCGCCCAAAAGGCGGTGGAACAACGGCAAGCAGTCTACGGCAAGGACGTTTACCTGCGGGGGCAGATCGAGATCAGCAATATCTGCAAAAACGACTGCCTATACTGCGGGATCCGCAAAAGCAATCCTAACTGCAGCCGCTATCGGCTAACCAAGGGGGAGATCTTGGCCTGCTGTGCCGAAGGCCACCGACTGGGATTTCGCACCTTTGTTCTCCAAGGGGGCGAAGATGGTTTTTTCACCGATACGGTGCTTTGCGATATCGTTACTGATATCCGCAAAAGTTACCCGGATTGCGCCATCACCCTTTCCATGGGGGAACGGAGCCGAGAAAGTTATCTGGCCCTGCGCCAAGCCGGTGCAGACCGCTATCTTCTGCGCCATGAAACGGCTGATGCCGCCCACTATGCCGGCCTTCATCCGGCGGGAATGGACTTTGAGAATCGGATGCGATGCCTGAAAGACTTAAAAGAACTGGGCTATCAGGTGGGTTGCGGTTTTATGGTAGGTTCTCCCGGCCAAGGGCCGGAGCATCTGGCAAAGGACTTGAAATTCATTGAGGAATTTTCCCCGGATATGGTGGGGATCGGGCCCTTTATTCCCCATCGGGATACGCCCTTCAAGGATCAAAAAGCGGGAACCTTGGAGCAAACCCTGTACCTGCTCTCTCTGTTACGGCTGATCAAGCCCAACCTATTGCTTCCTGCCACCACGGCTTTGGGCACCATCCATCCGGAAGGCCGGGAACTAGGGATCTTAGCGGGGGCCAACGTGGTGATGCCCAATCTTTCCCCTGAAAACACCCGAAAAAAATATGAATTATATAATAATAAACTCTGCACCGGCGGAGAGGCCGCCGAAGGCAAAGCAGATTTAGAAAAACGATTAGAACGAATCGGCTACCGGGTGATTTCCGCCCGGGGCGATATCAGAAAGGATTAAATTATGGCAATCTATAACCCCAAATCATTAAAAGCAGAAGAATTTATTAACCACGAAGAGATCTTGGCTACCATCGAATATGCCGAAGCCAACAAGGATAATATCGAACTGATCGATGCTCTGTTGGAAAAGGCCCGCCCCAAAAAAGAGGGCAACGGCACCCATTGCGCCGGGCTGACCCATCGGGAGGCCGCCGTTTTGCTGGCCTGCGAGATCCCTGAAAAGATTGAGGAAATGTATAAAATTGCCGAAGAGATCAAATTGGCTTTCTATGGCAACCGTATCGTGATGTTTGCGCCCCTCTATCTTTCCAACTATTGCGTAAACGGATGTGTTTATTGCCCCTATCACCTGAAAAATAAACACATTGCCCGCAAAAAACTCACCCAAGAGGAAGTGCGCAAAGAGGTCATCGCCCTGCAGGATATGGGCCATAAGCGGCTGGCCATTGAGGCGGGCGAGGATCCGGTTCATAACCCCATTGAATACATTCTGGAATGTATTGACACCATCTACAGCATCAAACATAAAAACGGCGCCATCCGCCGGGTGAACGTGAACATTGCCGCCACCACCGTGGAGAACTACCGCAAATTGAAAGACGCCGGCATCGGTACTTATATCCTGTTTCAGGAAACCTATCATAAAAAAAGTTATGAAGAACTCCATCCCACCGGCCCCAAGCATGATTATAACTATCATACCGAGGCCATGGACCGGGCCATGGAAGGCGGCATCGACGATGTTGGGTTGGGCGTTCTCTTTGGGCTGGAACTTTATAAATATGAATTTGCCGGCCTGCTGATGCATGCCGAACATTTAGAGGCTGTCCACGGCGTGGGCCCCCACACCATCAGCGTACCCCGGCTGAAAAAAGCAGACGATATCGATCCCGATACCTTTGATAACGGGCTGTCCGATGATCTTTTCGAAAAGATTATCGCCTGCATCCGGCTGGCCGTTCCCTATACGGGAATGATCATCTCTACCCGGGAATCCGAAGCCGTTCGGGGCCGGGCTCTGAACCGGGGAATTTCCCAAATCAGCGGTGCCTCCCGAACCTCCGTGGGCGGCTACACCGAAGCAGAACGGCCTCACGATTCCGAGCAATTTGACGTTTCCGACCAGCGCACTTTAGACGAGGTGGTGCGTTGGCTGATGGAAAACGGCCATATTCCCTCTTTCTGCACCGCCTGCTATCGGGAAGGGCGCACCGGGGATCGGTTTATGACCTTCTGCAAAAACGGGCAAATTCTGAACTGTTGCCACCCCAACGCCCTGATGACTCTAACTGAATATCTGGTGGACTATGCCACCGATGAAACCAAGAAGATCGGCTTTGAACTGATCGAAAAGGAACTGGAAAAGATCCCCAACCCCAAGGTGAAGGAGATCGCCCTGAAAAATATCGCCGACATCAAGAACTCCAACCGCCGGGATTTCCGTTTCTAAGGTGGGCGCTATGAGTTTAAACGGAACAGTTTCTGCTGAACGGCTGCATATTGCTTTTTTCGGCCGGCGCAACGCCGGCAAATCCAGCCTGGTGAACCAAGTGACCGGCCAGCAATTGGCGGTAGTATCCGATGTGAAGGGCACCACCACCGATCCGGTTCAAAAGGCCATGGAACTTTTACCTTTAGGGCCGGTGGTGATCATTGATACCCCCGGCATCGATGACGAGGGCGCATTGGGAGAACTGCGGGTTCAAAAAACCAAACAGATTCTGGCCAAAACGGATATCGCCATTCTGGTGGTGGATGCCGCACTGGGAATGCAATCGGAAGATCAGGCTCTGGAAACCCTTTTTCAAGAGCGCAAACTTCCTTATCTGATCGCCTTCAATAAGGCGGATCTTTTGCAAGACCGGGGCGCTCTGCCGCAAAACGCCCTTTATACCTCCGCCGCCACCGGCGAAGGCGTGGAAACCCTGAAAGAGCGGATGGGCGCTTTGGTGAAAGAAAACCAGAATGAGAAACACTTAGTGGCCGATCTATTGAACCCCGGTGATACGGTGGTTTTGGTGATCCCTATTGATGAAAGCGCCCCCAAGGGGCGGTTGATCCTGCCCCAACAGCAAACCATCCGGGAACTTTTAGAAGCCGGATGTTCGGCGCTTTGTTGCCGGGATACGGAACTGCCCCAAACTTTAAACAGCCTGCGGGAGCCCCCGAAACTGGTGATCACCGATTCTCAAGCCTTCGGCCGGGTTTCCAAAATGGTGCCCCCGGAAATTCCGCTGACCGGCTTTTCGGTGCTGTTTGCCCGCTATAAGGGGGATCTGCCCACTTTGGTGAACGGTGCGGCGGCCCTTGCCCGGCTGAACGACGGAGATCGGGTTTTGATCTCCGAGGGTTGCACCCACCATCGCCAGTGCAACGATATCGGCACAGTGAAGATGCCCGGCTGGATCCGGGACTATTGCGGGAAAAATATCGAATTTTCCTTTACCAGCGGCGGGGAATTCCCCGAAGATCTGGGAAATTACGCTCTGGTGGTTCATTGCGGGGGCTGTATGCTCAACGAAAAAGAAATGCACCACCGTATGGAGAAGGCCAACGCCGCTCAGGTTCCAATGGTGAATTATGGCGTTGCCATTGCCCAGATGCACGGAATTTTGAAGCGGAGTTTGGAAATTTTCCCGGATCTCCTCACATTATTAGATTAAAAAATAACCGATGGACTGAAGTCCATCGGTTGTTTTTTCTCAGACTGTCAAAAAAGGCACCGACCGCAGAAAAAAAGAAAAATGTATGTTCCCCATAAGCGCCCCTTGCCTAAAGGGGATAAGTGACACTCCAAATCTTCGATTTGGTTAGTGGAACTTATGCAGTAGCGCAGCGGGGATATTTTAAAGGGAAAAATGCGGCTAAAGCCGCATTTTAATTGAATTTTTTCTGCTTTCCGCCAACTCTCCCTCTCGCCACGTCAAAAGAAAGGGAATTCACTCCTTTTGCTTAATGCAAAATCCGTTTCACCCGTTCTTTTTCCTTCAAACCCCAACAAAACTTTCGTTTTGCCGGGGACCCCGGTAGGTACAACTTCGGGTCGAGTTGACGAAATCGGCACTCTTTTTTTAAGTGACACCCCAAATCTTTGATTTGGTTGGTGGAACTTATGCAGTAGCGCAGCGGAGCTGTTCGTCTCACAGCGTGTCAAAAATAAAAAATAGAGTTTTTTGACACGCTGTAAAAAATAACCGACGGACTTAAGACTTCAGTCCATCGGTTATTTTTTCTTACTGCTTCTTAAACCGTTTCAATTCCCGTTGCAATACAAAATGCACGGGCAGGCCGTTTCTCATATGCAGGTTTTGTTCGCCGGCCAGCAAGGGCAAGGCGTATTCCACCGCATCTTCCGTTACATTATTCCCCGCCTCATTGATCCATTCTGCGGGGAAATATTTCACCTTGTTGGCGATTTCATTCACATCAGTTGAAATGATCCGGGCATTATAAGGATGATTGCTCACCCGCTTGAAACACATAGCGATCCCGCTCAACCCATCTTCCAATGCGGCTTTGACACCGGCACCGCCGATGCGCTCTGCCTCATCCACATCCCGCTTGGAACTCAAATGGGAAGAACAGCGTTGCATCACGTTCAGTTCGATGGAGCGCACCTTGCACTTCAATTCCCGGGAAACGATCTTTTCCAAGGCCTTCCCCACACCGGAAAGATAAAGATGCCCGAAACTATCCACTTTCCCGGACTGGAATTCCTCGCCCACTTCGGCCGGATCCAAGCCGATTCCTTCCGAAACCGCAACGATCACCGCATAATGTTTCTTTTGCTGTTCCCGAATATCATCCAAAAATTGCTTAACGGAGAAGGGGCGTTCCGGCAAATAGATCAAATGGGGCGCTGTTTCGCCGTTGGCCCGTAAAACCGCAGAAGAAGCGGTGAGCCAGCCGGTATCCCGACCCATAATTTCAACGATCGTTACCGATTGAATAGAATAAACACTACTATCCCGGATAATTTCCTGCATAGTGGTTGCCACATATTTTGCGGCAGAGCCAAAACCGGGCGTATGATCGGTAATGGGCAGATCATTATCGATGGTTTTGGGAATTCCAACCACCTTGATCTCCACGCCTTTCATCTTGAAAAACCGATCTAATTTAGAAACCGTATCCATAGAATCATTGCCGCCGATATAGAAAAAAGCGCCGATTTCATATTTCCGCATCGTTGCCAAAATGGTTTCAAATACCTGCGCATCTTTTTCCGGCTTAGGCAATTTATAGCGGCAGGAGCCCAAAACGGTGGAGGGAGTTTGCCGAATCAGTTCCACATCATCATCGCTGGCAATCAATTCACTTAAATTCACCAAATCATCTTCGATCAGCCCTTCAATTCCGTTCACCGAACCGTAAACAATCTCCACTTGATCCTGATGCTTCATTGCGTGGCGAAAAACACCCAGCAAAGAAGCGTTGATCACACAGGTGGGACCGCCGGATTGTGCAACTGCAATATTCATCTTTTTCCCTCCGCTGTTTTTCATTCGATATTATTTTATCATAAAAAAAGAAAGAAAGCAATAGGGGGAGAACCCTTTGAAAAAGCTTCTTTGGCGGGGTTTGGGGCAGCGCCCCAAAGACAGGGGACGGTTCCTTGTCTTGACGAAATGGCATTTTTAAGTTATACTAAAAAGGGGTGAAAAAATGCCAAGACAAGCACGAAAGAAAAGCGAAAGCGGAATTTATCATGTAATGCTGCGAGGGATCAATCGCCAGCAGATATTTGAGGAGCAGGAAGATTACAAAAAATTCCTAACGTTATTAAAAGAATATAAGGCAATAAGCAGATACAAATTGTTCGCTTATTGCCTCATGAGCAATCATATTCATTTGTTGATCAAAATCGAGGGCGAGCCGATTGAGCAAGTTTTTAAACGAATCGGCAGCCGTTTCGTATATTGGTACAATATCAAGTATCGACGGAACGGGCATTTATTTCAAGATCGATTTAAA
>JAZNEH010000067.1:0-3969 GCA_045588515.1 Eubacteriales bacterium | reverse complement strand
GGGATCCACCTTACCACGGATTGCGGCATCGGTGAGCACCTTTGTGGTTTCCTGGAAGGATGCGGCAGAAAGGAAACTTTCGGTTGCCAAGGAAGCCTTGGTGATCCCCAACAATACAGGAGAAGCAACCACAAGGTTGATTCCGGCTTCGCCGGCATCGATCCGGGCTTGCAGTTCCTTATTGCGATCTTCCACATCGTAACGATCCACCAGAGTACCCAACAGCATATCGGGTTGAGGATTTTCGTCGATCCGAACTTTGCGGATCATCTGACGAACGATCACTTCAATATGCTTATCGTTGATATCTACACCCTGCAGACGGTACACGTTCTGAACTTCCTTAATCAGGTAGTCCTGCGCGGCGATATCGCCCAACAGACGCAGAACGTCGTGGGGATTGATAACACCGTCGGTGATGATCTGACCCTTTTCAACCCGGGTGCCTTCCAAATTCTCTCGGAACTTGAGGCCGAAGGGAATGTTGATATGCACTTCTTCGTTATCGTCGGTTGTGATAATAACAGGAGTACAGTTATCCTTCACATCACGCTCGCTGAGGTCACGGCGGATCACACCGGTAGCCTCTGCCAGAACAGCAGTCTTCTTGGGACGGCGGGCTTCAAAGAGTTCTTCAACTCTGGGGAGACCCTGTGTGATATCTCCACCGGAGGCTACACCACCGGTATGGAAGGTTCTCATTGTCAACTGGGTACCGGGTTCGCCGATGGACTGAGCGGAAATGATACCAACCGCTTCCCCGGCGCAAACGGGTTCGCCGTTGGCCAAGTTTGCGCCATAGCACTTAGCGCAAACGCCATGGTGAGAACGGCAAGTCAGTGCAGAGCGGATTTCCAGCCGTTCGATGCCCTTGCTCTCGATAATATCCACATCCGCATCGGTCATCAGCCGATCGTTGGGAACCAGCACTTCGCCGGTGGCTTCATCCACCAAGGGATTCACCAGGAACCGGCCGATCAAACGGTCACGGAGTTTTTCGATCACAGAATCACCCTCGGTGATCTGAGAAACCATAATACCTTCAGTGGTGCCGCAATCCTGTTCACGGATAACAACGTCCTGAGCAACGTCAACCAGACGACGGGTCAGATAACCGGAGTCGGCTGTACGCAGAGCGGTATCGGCCATACCCTTACGGGCACCTCTGGAAGAAATGAAGTATTCCAGAACGTTCAGACCTTCACGGAAGTTTGCACGGATCGGAATTTCTACCGCCTTACCGGAAGTATTGGCCATCAAGCCACGCATACCGGCCAACTGACGGATCTGGTTCATACTACCACGGGCGCCGGAGTTTGCCATCATAAAGATGGGGTTGAACTCATCCAGATAATTCTTCAATTCATCGGTAACCAATTTGGTGGTTTCATCCCAAGTTTTGATGACCAGATTATACCGTTCTTCATCGGAGATCAAACCACGGCGATAAGTGTTGATGATCTTGGTGATCTTCTTATCGGCTTCAGCGATCAGTTCGTACTTCTTGGGAGGCACGGTCATATCGCTGGCAGCAACGGTGATGGAACCGCGGGTGGAATATTTAAAGCCCTGAGCTTTAATCATATCCAGCATTTCTGCGGTTACCGTAGAGCCCTTGCTCTTAATGGCACGATAGATGATTTTATCCAAAACCTTCTTGGTTACCACTTCATCCACTTCCAGATCGAAGATCTTAGCGGGATCGGTTCTATCTACCAGACCCAGATCCTGAGGAATGGCGTGGTTAAAGATCATCCGGCCGATGGTGCAATTAACGATCCGGCTTTCAGTTTTGCCGTTCCATTCTTTAGTAACACGAACGCGAATGGGAGCATGCAAGCCGATGACGCCGTTATCATAAGCAACAATCGCCTCTTCTTCATTCTTGAAAGCCTTGCCTTCGCCGGGCTCATCATGCTTCACGATGGTGAGGTAGTAGGAGCCCAGAACCATATCCTGAGTAGGAACGGTTACAGGATGACCGTCTTGAGGTTTCAACAGGTTGTTGGCGGAAAGCATCAACATCCGGGCTTCTGCCTGAGCCTCTGCAGAAAGAGGAACGTGCACAGCCATCTGGTCGCCGTCGAAGTCGGCGTTAAATGCAGTACATACCAGAGGATGCAGTTTCAGGGCACGGCCTTCAACCAGAACGGGTTCAAAAGCCTGAATACCCAGTCTATGCAGTGTAGGCGCACGATTCAACAGAACGGGATGATCTTTAATAACGCTTTCCAGCGCATCCCAAACTTCTTTGCGCATCCGCTCTACCATCTTCTTGGCAGATTTTACGTTGGTTGCCAATCCGTCAGCCACCAATTTCTTCATTACAAAGGGTTTGAACAATTCAATTGCCATTTCCTTAGGCAGACCGCACTGATAAATCTTCAGTTCGGGGCCTACCACGATAACGGAACGGCCGGAATAGTCAACACGTTTACCCAACAGGTTCTGACGGAAACGACCCTGTTTACCCTTCAGCATATCGGAAAGAGATTTCAGGGGGCGGTTATTCTGCCCGGTTACGGGGCGGCCACGGCGACCGTTATCGATCAGGGCATCCACAGCCTGTTGCAGGATCCGCTTTTCGTTCCGGATGATAACATCGGGAGCGCTCAGTTCCAACAATCTCTTTAAACGGTTGTTACGGTTGATTACCCGGCGATAAAGATCGTTCAGGTCGGAAGTGGCGAACCGGCCGCCATCCAATTGAACCATGGGGCGAATTTCAGGCGGAATCACAGGGATCACGTCCAAAATCATCCATTCAGGGCGGTTGCCGGAAGCGCGGAATGCTTCCACCACTTCTACCCTCTTAATCAAGCGGGTTCTCTTTTGGCCGGTAGCAGTTTCCAACTCAGCCTTCAATTCAGCCGCCAACTGCTCCAGATCAATCTCGCTGAGCAGCATCTTGATGGCTTCTGCACCCATCAGGGCTTGGAAATCATCTTCATAACGCTCCAGATACTGGGCGTATTCAGTGTCGTTCAGGATCTGCTTTTTCAAAAGCGGAGTGTTACCGGGATCTACCACGATATAAGAATCGAAATAGAGCACCTTTTCCAGATCCTTGGGAGAAAGATCCAGCATCAAGCCCATCCGGGCGGGAATTCCCTTAAAATACCAGATATGGGAAACGGGGGCGGCCAATTCGATATGGCCCATCCGTTCACGACGCACCTTGGCTTTGGTCACTTCAACGCCGCACTTCTCGCAGATCTTTCCTTTAAATTTAATTCTCTTATACTTACCGCAATGGCACTCCCAGTCCTTTGTGGGCCCGAAGATCTTTTCACAGTACAGACCGTCTTTTTCGGGTTTCAGGGTGCGGTAATTAATGGTTTCGGGCTTTGTTACCTCACCATAGGACCAATTACGGATTTTTTCAGGAGATGCCAAACCGATTTTTACGGCTTCAAATGCATTATATTCCATATATTATATATTGACTCCTTTCGAACTGAATTCTGTTTAACAATTATTCTTCGTCTTCACTTTCAATGAGGGCATCCAGAGATTCCATCTCCAGTTCACCGGGCTCATCGTCTAAAAGACCGCTAAACAGATTGTTCTCATCACCGTCTTGTTCTTCATCCCATCCATTGGAACCTTCGGCATCGGTATCCTCTTCGGGTTCGCTTGCTTCATCCAGCAGGCTTTCCATATCGGCACCGTCCTTGGCTCTTTCACGGAAGCGGGATTCATATACATCATCTTCATCGTCGAAGGTATCCTTCAGATCGATCTCTTCCATATTAGAATCCAGGCACTTGAAGTCCAGACTCAAAGCCTGCAGTTCTTTCACCATAACCTTAAAGGATTCCGGAATACCGGGTTCGGGAATGTTCTGGCCCTTCACGATGGCTTCAAACGCCTTCACACGGCCGGTAACATCATCGGACTTCAAGGTTAGAATTTCTTGCAGAACAGAAGAGGCACCATAAGCCTCCAAGGCCCAAACTTCCATTTCAC
>JAZNEH010000066.1:0-2755 GCA_045588515.1 Eubacteriales bacterium | reverse complement strand
GCGGGCGCTTCTTCTGCCACCGCAGGTTCCGCTTTTACTTCAGGAGCAGGCACAGATTCATTCGCAACCGGTTCAGGTTCTTCCGCCTTAAAATCAGGCAATTTAGAAATAGAAGTAACATGGGCTCTATAGATGTCCAGGATCGTTGTTTTAAATTCCGAAACCTGCGTTTTCAAATAATCCAATCTTTTCTGCTCAGCTTCGATTTCGGCACGAATTTCCTTAATCGCATCATTAGCAACCTTCTGTTCGGCCTCAATTTCCGCCTTAGAGCGCTCGCGAGCAGCGCGCACAGCATCGGCACACTCCAATTCGGCATTATGTACCAATTCCTTAGCGTGATTTTCAGCGTCCGCAATAATTTTAGCGGCTTTTTCTTTGCTGGTAGTTTCCGCCTCTTTTTCCCGCAGTTCAATTTCCCGCAAGGTGGTTTCATTCAAACGCTGCGCATTAATAATGGCAGTTTTTAAAAATTCTTCATCCTTACGGTAATTTTCGATTTTAGATAAGCAAACTTCTAACTTTTCACGCATTTCTTTATTGTCATTAAAAAGTTTGCGATAGTGTTCTTCAACTTCATCCAAGAACTTATCCACTTCATCACGGCGATAACCGCCAATCACGCTCTGTTCAAACTCAACATCTCTGATCTTATCCGGACTCAACATCAAAACATCCTCCTAAATATATTTCCTAGTTTTAATTATAATACGACTTTTTCTTGTGACATCGCCACATTCATCTATCAGCCACTTCCCTTTTTTGCGAACCGAAATGCAATCCCCGGCAGATATCTCTTTGGTTTTCTTTAGGATTTGCATATGATTTAGATATACTGTCCCACTTTCAATGAACTGATTAGCTTGTTCACGAGAAGTTTTACAACAAGCGGCAACGACAGCATCCAAGCGCAATGAAGCAACGGTCATTCTGATCTCTTCAAAATGAGGGGGCGGAATTTTAAGATCCGCATCAGCCTCCTTCAGAATGGCCGTTTGACGACCGATAGAGCAAATATTTTGAATTAAATATTCTTTAATATGATCTGCGGCAACCACCATTACAACGCCATCCCGAACGATAATATCCCCCAAAACATCTCTTCTCACGCCGGCAGCCATTAACGCTCCCAAAACATCTCGATTTGAGAGTTCATCGGGATGGGATACCTTGATTTCTAAAAACACCAACGGAAAACATAGTTTCAATAGATCGGGTTCCATAGTGGAAATCGCTAATATTTTTCGTTCCGCCTCATCGTATCCGCCATAAAGTAGATAGGAAGCACCATTGTTCTTGCAAATTCCAGCCGCAATTTCCGCCTCTTCAGCCGTCAAAAACGAAGAAAATGCCATTCCATTGGCGCCCATTCCTCGATGAATCAGATCTCGAATTTTTCCATCGAATAAGTTCTGTTCATTCATAGGTTCGATAGAATCCCTAACAACAAGCGAAGAATAAGAAACAGCACCAACGAAGAAAAATCCACCGGCGAATTCCGAAAATATTCATAGCGGTTCAAAAAGTTGCGAATCGGGCGCAAAGGTGGTTCAACAATGACCCCTAAAAAACGCATAAAAGAATTTGCCGGATCCCGAATAAACCAACCGCATAAACAATAGATCAGCATAATCGTGGCATAAAGGGAAATCAACCGGCTAACAACAAACAATAAAATGGCCAATTAAAATTCCTCATCTTTCGTATCATCAGCGAGTTCGCCCTGAAGACCAACATTCTTCGGGGTAACTGCGTATGTACTATGAGCAACACGTTGAAGATCCCCATCTTGAGCATAAACAACTCCGCTGAGGAAATCCAGAATTCTTTGTGCCATTTCCTTATGGCAGTTTTCCAAATTCAATAATACAGCACGGTTATTCAAAATATGATCCGCAACATTTTTGGCATCACTATAGTCGCTGGACTTGATGATAACCATATTCACTTGCCCACGGGATAATGAAGCGGGGGCGGTTTTAGATGCAGAACGAACTGGTTCTTTTTTCGCTGGAGAAGGCTCTTCATAACCGGCAGAAGAGGTTTCTACTCCTTCCTCGTTATCACCCACGATATCGTTATCGTCGGGGATACCAATTACTGCTTTGAGCTTATCCCAATTTCCCATTTCCTTTTACCTCCGTATAATTTCTTTCTCCAAATATTGCAGTACCTACACGGATGAATGAACTGCCGGCCGCAATAGCATCCGGATAATCATCAGACATCCCCATAGATAGAATATCCATATTTATATTATCTATCTTTTCATCACTTATGTCAACCAACAATTTTTTCATTTCCAAAAAATATTTAAGATTTCCATGTTCTTCCAATGCAACCGGTGGAATACACATTAACCCCCGAACCTTGATTCCGGGCAAAACCGAGATGGAACGCAAGAGAGGAATTAATTCTTTTTTGGATACGCCACCTTTGGAGCCCTCGTTTCCAACATTCACTTCAACCAAAATCTCTTGGCAAAGATTTTGCGCTTGCGCCCGCTTGGAAATCTCAGTTGCCAATTTCAAAGAATCAACAGAATGGATCAGATCTACTTTTCCAATAATATATTTCACTTTATTGGTTTGTAAGCGACCAATTAGATGGATTTTTAGATGATCTTTATGAAGAGCATCATATTTTTGCATCAACTGCTGCACACGGTTTTCGCCAATATGGCGGAGGCCATAATCAATTGCTCAATTAATTTCTTCGACGGTTCTGGTTTTCGTAACGGCGATTAATTCAGTAT
>JAZNEH010000065.1:0-1794 GCA_045588515.1 Eubacteriales bacterium | reverse complement strand
GAAAGTCCCACCAACAATAAAGCGGCTGTTGATGCTGTGGGGCGTTTTGCCGCTCAAAAGGCAGAGGAATTGGGCTGGGACGTGGAGTTTTTTCACCACGACGTTTCCGGGGATGTGGTTTGCATTACGATGAACCCTAAGAGCGCCCAAAAGCATTTTGTGCTTTCCAGCCATATGGATACGGTGCATCCCATCGGCTCCTTTGGAACGCCCGGTTTGTAACCCTTTCCCGGGAATGGCAGGAAATGGTGATTAAAAACATCGAGGGTTAATATGATTATAACAGATATTCAGCGGTTTTGTATGCACGATGGGCCCGGCCTGCGTACAACGGTTTTTATGAAGGGTTGCCCCTTGCGGTGCGCTTGGTGCCATAATCCGGAAACCCAAAGCCCGGAGCCCCAGATGCTTTATTATGAGGAGCGGTGTATCCATTGCGGGGGCTGTGCCGCCGGAGATTGGGCGCAATGCCCCACCAAAGCCCGGGAATGGGCAGGCCGGAACATTGAAAGAGAAGAAATTTTGGAAACCCTTCGGCGGGATCTGCCTTTTTATGGGGAGCAGGGCGGCCTGACCCTTTCCGGCGGGGAGCCAATGGCGCAACCGGAAGAAGCCTTGGCCTTGCTGGCCGCCTGCAAGGCGGAAGGGATCACCACCGCCATAGAAACTTGCGGCTATTTTGATGTCCGCTATCTTCGGGATCTGGCGGCGAACGCTGATTGGATCCTGTTTGATATGAAGGATACCGATCCTTTGCGGCATCAGCAATACACCGGCGTTTCCAATCAACGGATTTTGGATAATCTTTTGGGGTTGGACCGTTTGGGGGCCAAAACCCTGTTGCGGTGTATTTTAGTGGCTGGGGTGAATACGGATGCGGCCCATTATCATTCCTTGGCGGATCTTTATAAAAAACTCAAAAATTGCAGGGGCATTGAATTTTTGCCCTACCATCCCTTGGGCAACGCCAAATATCGGGCCCTGACGGGTAAAGAGCCGTTGCAACGGGATTGGGTGCCTTCGGAGGCCCAATTGGAAGAGGCTAAAAAGATTATGGTTGAAAAATCGGTGCCGGTGTTGTAAAATAATAAAAAGAAGGGAGGCATTCAAATGAAACGATGGATATCAGGCTGGATCGCAATCTGCATTTGCGGCATTTTTTCGTTGAGTGCCGTTGCCCAGATGCCGGAGGAACATCCGGCCCGGCTGGTGGATACAGCCAATCTCCTTTCCGCCACCGAGGAAACGATTCTGATGGAGCAGTTGGATGAGATCAGCCGGCGCCAAGAAGCGGATGTGGTGATCGTAACGGTGAACCATCTGGAAGGCTATACGCCGCAGGAGTTTGCGAAGGATTATTATAAGCGCCACGACTACGGCTTGGGCCTTCGCCGTAATGGTGTGATTTTGGTGGTGAGCGAAGAGTGCGCAATCTATACCAAAGGTTTTGTTTCTAAGGCGGTGAACCGCAATGGCGTGGATTATTTGATGGAGCAAATGGCGCCCATTCTGGAAACCAAAGAATACGCCACGGCGTTCAGCCTTTTTGCCACTCAAACCGATCAACTGCTGGAAATGGCCCGGCAGGGCCATCCCTATAAACCGGCTTTCAATGGCTGGCTCTATCTGCTGATTGGCTTGGCCGCCGCTGTGGTTGTTTTTCTGGGAGCAACAGTTGTGCTCCGTTTGCGGAAAAAATAAAGTTTTGAACAACTGTTAGTAAAATCTGTTGAAAAAATTACAAAGCGTATTTTTGCTTTACAAGAGAGCGCCCGGGTGGAAAAGCCATCCGGG
>JAZNEH010000064.1:0-4720 GCA_045588515.1 Eubacteriales bacterium | reverse complement strand
ACTCCTTGGCACACAGAACGACATGGCTACGATCCGACTTGTTGGTATAATCTGTGGCGTGGACCTTTCCGCCGGTCAGTTTCCAGATCAGATAGGTGTCCACCGTGCCGAAAAGCAGTTCGCCCCTTTGGGCTTTTTCCTTGGCGCCTTCCACATTCTGCAAGATCCAATGGAGTTTGGTGGCCGAAAAATAAGGATCTACCACCAGCCCGGTATGGGCTCGGATATAATCCCCTTCCCGCTCTTCCAATTCCCGGCAAAAATCCGCTGACCGGCGGCATTGCCAAACGATGGCGTTGCAAATCGGTTCCCCGGTTTTCGGATTCCAAACAACGGTGGTTTCCCGTTGGTTGGTGATGCCAATGCCCGCCAGTTGCTCTGCAGAAAGGCCGGCGCTCAGCAAGGCTTCTGTGAGCACGCCGTATTGCGTTACCCAAATATCCAAAGGCCGTTGTTCCACCCAACCGGGTTGAGGATAAAAAATCTGAAATTCCTTTTGGGCCACCGAAACGATATTCAGTTCCTGATCGAAAATGATACACCGGGAACTGGTCGTTCCCTGATCCAATGCGGCAATATATTGCTCTGCCATCCCAATCACTCCTTTGCCTTTATTTTATCACACCGAAAATCCCCTTGCAACGGCAAATTTTTCTTTTCATTTTATCGTGTTTATGATAAAATGAAATTATGAAGATTATCATTTTGAAAAAGCCGGCGTGGATCGGCATTATAATTGGATTTCTTTTGCTGATAGGTGCAGGAATTTTTTTGCTTTTTTCGCCCAAAAAGCCGGATGCAAAAGCAATTTTGGCAGAAACCAAACGATATGATCTGCAAAATATTTGCCTTTTATCTCTCTTAGAGAAAGAACCGGGCAATCAGGCCTATTGGCAACAGTTATTGGATCAATATCAAGCCATGGGGGCTGATCCTTTAACAATCTATTCTGCCAAGGAGCAGGCCAAGCAACAAACCGGAGTGGAACTTTCCCCCACTCCGGAGGCGGGAATTTTTACTCCCGGAGCACCCTTGCGCTCTACTGCTGAAAACGGGATCGCACCCCAAGGAAAGGCTTTGCCCAAAGGCTTTTATGCCGGTGCCTATGACGGGGCGGCTGTAACCTATCTGGCGGCGGAAGATGGGCTCTATGCCCAATACCGGGGAATCCGAGTACGGCTGGCTCCCATTCAGGCGGATCGGCTGATCCCCGCCGAAAACGGACTCTATTATATCAACACCACCCAACATCGACTCCAGTTCATTGCCGCCGACGGCGGGAATATCAAAACCCTTTCCACGGTGGATGCAATCGATTTTGCTTGCCTTGGAGAAGATCTTTATCTTTTAGATACCGCAGGTGCCCTTTTCCGCAACGGCGAAGCCATCGAACTGCCCGCACCGGGAAAACGGCTGGCAGCAATGGGCGATTCGCTCTATATTGCCTTAGAAAACGGGATTTATTCTTTAAGTGAAAAAAGCCTGATCTATGAAGAAAAAACCAATCAATTGATCGCCGGAGAGCAAGAACTCTATTTTCTTAACAAGGACAGCGAGCTTTGCCGCCTTATCCCCGGCGAGTCTGCCGAGGTTTTGAAAAATATATCCGCCATCAGTTTGGATCGATATCAAAATACAGTTTGGTATCTTTCATCGAAAAACAAGATAAAGAAGTTTCGGTTATCATAACTAAATCTGTATCTCAAAACTACTTTGTACCTTAAAATTCAATCTTTTGGATGGAAAACAAGGCACAAATGCGAGGCATCCTGGCGGATGGCGAGCGTTTTTAACACAGTTTTACGCCAAAAGGTTGAATTTTAAGGCGGTTATTCCTTACGAAGGGTCGCCCAAGGAGCACATATGTTTTTCTTTCTCTGCGTTCGATATTTTTTGCGATGCATCATTGTGTTAAATTTAGGCAACATTATGCAATTTACAATCATTTTATTATATGTTATTATCCAAGTAAGGCAATTACAATTCAAAGAAAGGAGTTTCAAAATGTTTCATTATCCCATTGGTGTAATGCTTCATTCCTTCCGTTTGCCGGTTCCCGAAGCCTTAAAAAAGGCACGAGAGGTTGGCGCCCACGGATTGCAGTTATTAACCACCAAAGGCGATCTGGCCCCGGAATCCTTGACCGTTGAAAAACGGCGGGAATTGCTGGCTATGATTAAAGGTGAGGGATTGAAGGTTTCTGCCCTTTGCGGAGATTTGGGAAAAGGATTTACTGATCCCGAGCTGAATCCCGAAATGATTGACCGTTCCAAACGGATTATGGAATTAGCCGGAGATCTGGAAACCAATATCGTAACCACTCATATCGGCAAAGTACCGGAGGATCCCAACGATCCCATTTATAAAATTATGCAAAGTGCTTGTTTTGAATTGGCGGAATTTGCCGATTCTTTGGATGCCCATTTTGCTATCGAAACCGGCCCCGAACCAGCCGTTTTGCTGAAAAGCTTTTTGGATACGCTTCATTCCACTGGTGTGGCGGTAAATATGGATCCTGCTAATCTGGTGATGGTAACCGGCGATGACCCGGTTCAAGCGGTTTACACTCTGAAAGATTATATCGTACATACCCACGCCAAAGACGGCCGGATGAAGGAACCCCACGAAATCGAGCCCGGCAAGCGCAAATTCATTGAATTACCGCTGGGAACCGGAAAAGTGGATTTCCCCAACTATCTGAAAGCCTTGGAAGAAATCGGCTACCGCGGATTTTTAACTATTGAACGTGAAGTTGGCGATAACCCCGCCGCAGATATCAGTTTGGCCGCTGATTTCTTGCGTAAGCTCACAGGCCAAGAAAAGCGTTAATGAACAGAAAGGGTCTTCGGCGATTCCTTTCTGAGATAATGGTGCACCCCATTGTCCGAAGGCCCTTCCCTTCATTATAAATTGATTTTTGAAAGGAGATCGACCCCTATGAAAAAGTTTAGCAAACTTCTGGCTATGATTTTGGCCGTTTTGATGTTGGTTACGCTTTCTACTGCCTGCAAAAAGCAGGAAGAAGAGTTTGTTTTCGAGGACGGCGAAGGCGTTGTTAAAGATATCGGCGATGAAAAAGACAACGAAAAAGGCGACGACGAAAAAGACGACAAAGTAGAAACCAACGAAAAACAAGACGACGAAAAGAAAGACGAAGAAAAAGACGAAGAGAAAAAAGACGAAGAAAAGAAGGACGAAGAAAAAGAAGAAAAGCCTTCCGACGACATCGAGCAGATCAAAGAAGAATATATAGAGGAATACAAATACGATCCTCAGCGTAACCCTTTGATTGCCGAATCAAAGAAGCCCAACACCGGCGTTAAACCCTCTTTTGATATCGACCAAACCGGCTTCGTTAAGAACAACATTCAGACGAAAGATCTAAAGGGCAAAACTCTGACCCTGATTACTGCCGTTACGTATGATACCTTCCAATATAAAAATGAGAAGGGCGAACAGATCGGCGAATGGGAATGGTGGGATGCTCTGAAAAAGGAATACGGCCTGCAGATCAAATACATCAAATCCCGTTTTGATAAATCTGTATCTCAGTGTCTTTCCTATATGAACTCCGGCAAAGCTCTGGATATCGTTCCTACCCACTATGCCGGCTTCCCCAAATTCCTGAATCTTTCTCAGCCTTTGGATCCCTATGTAAACGTCCAGAATCTGGGTAACTCCCCCGGCGTTGACCTGAATACCCTGGAAAGCTCCCGCTACGGCGGCGGTTACCGCTGTATCTCTGCTGTAGGCGTTATCGATACCCTGTGGTATTGTCAATCCCTTGTAGAGGAGCTGGGCCTGATTGATCCCCACACGCTCTATGAACAGGATAAGTGGGACTGGGATGCTTTTGCAAACTTCATCAAGAGTGTGCCCGCCACCACTCCCGACGGTAAAAAGCTGTATAGCTTTGCCCGCGCCATTGGTTCCAACGCCTTTATGATTGCTATTTCCAACGGCGTTATACCCATCGAAATAGACACCAAGAGCGATAAAGCGAACCTGATCAACAACTGGACCGATCAACGGGCCATCGATGCTTATAGTTATTTGAGCAGCGTTTTGCAACCCGCCCAAACCGGCGGTAGTTTCTATAAGATGTATACCGACGGCGATACGTTGATGTCAAACACCGTTACCCTGATGCCTACCTATGACACCGGTGCAAAAACCTTATATTGCCACGGCAAAAAATACAACTGGGTGCCCTGGCCCAAGGCAAACACCGATACCGGCCGGTATGCCTGCTTCAATTATGGCTACACGATGATGTTAGCCCGGAAACTGAAGAACCAATCCAATGCCATTTACGCTGTTAAATTTATGGAACTTTGGGCAACCCGCTTCACCGAAGCGATGTTCGACTTCCTTTCCACCACCAGTTATCTGAACTTTGACTATGAAGACCGCAAGGAATACTTTGAGTTTGCTACTCAGGATTGCTACTTCATGCTTCAGATGAACTCTTGGAATATGGTAGACGAAGATGAAAATGAAGCTTTGTATCAGTTCTGGAAATCCGTTTATACCCAGGGCCTGAACCCCGTTACCGAATGTCAGAAGACCGCCAACCTTGCTCAAAAAGCAATTGACGCCTGCATCAATTACGGTATCTGATTTATTATCCTCTCGCTTGGGCGACCCTTCGTAAGGAATAACCGCCTTAAAATCCAAGCTTTTGGCGTAAAACTGTGTTAAAAATGCTCGCCATCCGACA
>JAZNEH010000063.1:0-10937 GCA_045588515.1 Eubacteriales bacterium | reverse complement strand
GTAAAAAAAGAAATCGCTGTTTCCTTTGAAGTAGGCGGAAAAACCTGCCATCTGGGCGGTATTGCCAAGGGAAGCGGAATGATCCATCCCAATATGGCAACTATGCTGGTCTTTTTAACCACCGATGCAGCCATTTCCCCGGCGATGTTGCAAAAAGCTCTTTCCGGCGATATTGCCAACACATTTAATATGATCAGTATCGACGGAGATACCTCCACCAACGATATGGTGACCGTTTTAGCCAACGGAATGGCTGAAAATCCCTGCATCACGGAAGAAGGCGCCGATTTTGATGCTTTTATGGAAGCCCTGAATACGGTTAACATCCATCTTTGCCGTTCCATCGCCGGCGATGGCGAGGGCGCCACTAAATTGCTGGAATGTCAGGTAACCGGTGCCAACGATCCGGCAACGGCCAAAACCGTTGCCAAAAGCGTGATCTGCTCCAGCCTGCTGAAGGCGGCCATGTTCGGTGCAGATGCCAACTGGGGCCGGGTGCTTTGCGCTATTGGCTATAGCGGCGCAACGGTGGATGTGGATCAGGTGGGCGTAGCCTTCCGTTCCCCCAAGGGCACGATTCCCGTTTGCCAAAATGGCGCAGGGGTGGAATTCTCAGAAGAGAAAGCCAAAGAAATTCTGTTGGAAAAAGAAATTGAAATCTTAGTCACTTTAGGTAACGGAGCCTATGAAGCCACGGCCTGGGGCTGCGATCTAACTTACGATTATGTAAAAATTAACGGAGATTACAGAACATAATGAACGATACAATTTTTTCAAATGCTGAACGGGCCGAAGTGCTTACCCAGGCCCTCCCCTATATCCGTCAGTATACCGGCAAGATCGTTGTTGTGAAATACGGCGGAAACGCTATGGTAAACGAGCAATTAAAGCAACAGGTGATGGAAGACATCGTTTTGCTCTGGCTCATCGGCATCAAAGTGGTGTTGGTCCACGGCGGCGGCCCGGAAATCAGCGAACTGATGGAAAAACTGGGCAAAAAGGCCGTTTTTGTGGATGGCCTACGCTATACAGACCAAGAAAACATCGATATTGTGCAGATGGTATTGGCCGGAAAAGTAAATAAAACCCTTGTAAACCTTCTGGAAACCAAAGGCGGCAAAGCCATGGGTATTTCTGGAATGGACGGCCAATTGATTGAGGCCGAGATCAAAGATGAACGGCTGGGTTTTGTGGGGAATGTAACCCAAGTGAATATTCAGCCGGTGCTGGATCTTTTGGAAAAAGGCTATATTCCCGTAATTTCCACTGTGGGTTGCGATAAACAGGGCAACGTTTATAACATTAACGGCGATACCGCCGCCGCTTGCATTGCCGGTGCTCTGCGAGCCGAGCGGTTGATTATGATGACCGATATTGCCGGCCTTTTGCGGGATAAAGACGATCCTACCACCCTGATTCCCGAAGTAACCGTGCAGGAAGCCAAAGCCCTCTACCAGGAAGGCGTAATTTCCGGCGGAATGATTCCCAAGGTGGATTGTTGCATTGAAGCCATTGAAAAGGGCGTGGAAAACGTTATTATTATGGATGGCCGAGTGCCTCATTCCATCCTGATGGAATTATTAACTGATGAAGGCGCCGGTACTATGGTTGTGGGAGATCAAAAATGAGCGAACTGATCCAAAAAGATAAAACCTACGTTGCTAATACCTATAGCCGGTTCCCGGTGGAATTGGTTTCCGGCCAAGGGGCTCTGGCTTATGATCCCACCGGAAAAGAATACATTGATTTAGGCAGCGGCATCGCTGTGAATACCTTCGGCTTTGCCGATCCTATCTGGCAAGCGGCAGTTACCGCTCAATTGGGCAAACTTCAGCATACTTCCAATCTTTATTATACCGAGCCCTGCGCTCGCTTGGCAGAACTGCTTTGCCAAAAGACCGGGATGAAAAAAGTGTTTTTCAGCAATTCCGGGGCCGAGGCCAATGAATGTGCCATCAAGGTAGCCCGAAAATATGCGGCAGAGCAAAAAGGTTCCGATTTCTATACGATTTTAACCCTTGTTAATAGTTTCCACGGTCGCACCCTCACCACACTGGCCGCCACAGGCCAGGATCATTTCCATCAGTTATTCCAACCCCTCACCCCCGGCTTTGTTTCGATTCCCGCCAATGATTGCGAGGCTTTGGAAGAGGCCGTGAAAACCCATAAAGTGGCCGGAATTCTGGTGGAGTGTGTGCAGGGCGAAGGAGGCGTATTGCCGCTGGAGCCGGATTATGCAAAAGAACTGGCGAAAATTGCCAAAGAGCAGGATATCCTCTTGATGGTGGATGAGGTGCAAACCGGAAACGGCCGCACCGGCGCCCTTTATGCTTATATGAAACTGGGCCTTGCCCCGGATGTGGTGTCCACCGCGAAAGGGTTGGGCGGCGGCTTGCCCTTGGGGGCCACAATGCTCAGCGAAAAAGTGGAATCGGTCTTAGGTTTTGGGGACCATGGCTCCACCTTCGGCGGCAATCCCATCGCCTGTGCCGGCGCCATCAGTATTCTTGAACGGCTGACGCCGGAATTTTTGGCCGAAGTACAAAAAAAGAGCGATTATATTTTTGAAACATTAAACGGCGCTCCGGGCGTAGAAAGCGTGAGCGGAATGGGGCTGATGATCGGCATTAAAACGAAAGGCGATGCTAAAAAGATCGTTGGCAAATGTATTGAAAAAGGTGTTCTTTGCCTAACGGCAAAAGATAAAGTACGGCTATTGCCGCCATTGAATATTCCTATGGAATACTTAGAGAAGGCTTTGGCTGTGTTATTGGATGTTTGCAAGGAGGAGCAGGAATGAATCTGGCAGGAAAGAGTTTTTTAAAATTATTGGATTTCACCGCTGATGAGATCAGCGATCTTCTGGCTTTAGCCGCCGAATTGAAGCAACAGAAAAAAGCCGGCATCCCCCATCGCCTTTGCGAAGGAAAAAGCATCGCTCTGCTCTTTGAAAAAACCAGCACCCGCACCCGTTGCGCCTTTGAAGTGGCGGCGGCAGATTTGGGAATGCATCCCGTTTATCTGGATCCTTCCGGTTCACAGATGGGAAATAAGGAAAGCATTGCCGATACCGCCCGGGTTCTGGGCCGAATGTTTGATGGCATTGAATATCGGGGTTTCGGGCAAGAATTGGTGGAAGAACTGGCCACCTATGCGGGCGTTCCCGTTTGGAATGGCCTAACCAATGAATTCCATCCCACCCAGATCCTGGCAGATTTTCTCACCATCAAGGAGCATTTTGGGTCTTTGAATGGGATCAAATTGGTTTATATGGGCGATGCCCGCTATAATATGGGCAATTCCCTGATGGTGGGTTGTGCCAAAATGGGGATGCACTTTGTGGCCTGCGCACCGAAGAAATATTTCCCGGATGCAAAATTGGTGGAAGAATGTAAGGCCATTGCCGCCACCAGCGGTGCCACCTTGGAATTCATCGAAGATCCCGCCGAGGCTGTTAAAAATGCCCACGTGATCTATACAGACGTTTGGGTTTCTATGGGCGAGCCCGCCGAAGTATGGGCGGAGCGAATCCGGGATCTGATGCCCTATCAGGTGAATGCCAAACTAATGGAAATGGCCGGTCCTCAATGCAAATTTATGCACTGCCTGCCCGCCTTCCACGATCTGAAAACCACCACCGGTCAAAAGATCCACGAACAGTTCGGCATCGATTGTATGGAAGTGACGGACGAAGTCTTTGAAAGCCCCGCCTCCATCGTTTTCGATGAAGCCGAAAACCGTATGCACACCATCAAAGCCGTGATGGCCGCAACTTTATAACCGCACAACGGTTATAAAGCCAAGCCGCGGGCTTGGTATGTAATCGCCCGCAAGGGCGTATTTACCCCCCCTCCGATGGGTCGGCGGACCCATCGTGTTCCCCAATATCCATAAAACGCCGGGAGATCGTTCACTCCCGGCGTTTTATCTTTATTCATTGATCTCGGCGGTATAATAGGCGTTGGAAAAAGCCCGATAACCGGCGGCATCCCGCACTCCAGCGTCTGCTTACCATCTGAAAGATCGGTATGTCAATGAAGATTGGCTTTATAAAACTTTCCTTTTTCGGGCAACAGTTCAATCATTTTTCATACTCCTTTAAATATTCCGCCACCGACCGGGTCATCTCCACAGCAAAATCGCTGTTATATTTCCGTTCGCAAAAGGCTTTGATCCAAGCCTCATAAGTTTGGTTCCCTGCCTTATATTCCAGCATTTCCCGCAGTTCTTCCGATTTCATATCCCGATAGGTATTGGGATGGACAATATGCTTCATCGCCGCCCGCTCCGGTTTGGGCCGTTGCTTTTGCTGTTCCGTTGGATAACCGAAAACCAACATCACCGCAGGAAATACATATTCCGGCAACCGGAGCATCTTTTTATGTAGTTCGCAATTCTCCATAATATCGCCGATATAGCAAGAACCAATGCCCAAACTCTCAGCGGCTGTTACTGCATTTTGAGCCGCAATGGCTGTGTCGGTCACTGCCAGCATCAGATCGCCCACGCCGGGTTCCCGGGGCTCACATCCTGCCGCATCAAAGGCGCGCAACCATTTACGGCAATCGGCGCAAAAGATCAGAACCAGCCCGGCTTTTGCAATAAAAGGCTGATGATCGCAACTTTCGGCCAGTTGCTCTTTCAGATCCGGATCCGTAATCTCCAAAATGGTATAAAGTTGCTGATTACCGGCAGTGGGCGCCATGGCGGCGGCTTCTAAAATCCGGTTCCGTTCTTCCGGAAGAATCGGTTGATTGGTGAACACCCGCACAGATTTGCGGGAAAAAAGTTCCTGAATGGTCTGGTTCATCGGTATCCCTCCCTGCTTTGGAAATATTTTACCATAAACTAATTGAAAAAGCAAAAAAGAATGGTATAATAATATTATTCGAATTAAAATAGAGGTGAAATCTTTGGAAAAAGAACTGACGCAATTGCCCTTTTGGAAAGATCTGGAACCTAAAGACCGGGAATATTTATTGCAAACAGCGGGAATTCGCAGTTTTAAGAAAAAAGATTTGATCCATGCCCACAACGCCCAATGTTTAGGGCTGTTCCGGGTTTTGAAAGGGATCGTGCGCATCTTCATTCTCTCGGAAGAAGGCCGAGAAGTAACCCTCTTTCGGGTCCACGAAGGCGAAACCTGCGTGCTGGCCGCCTCTTGCTTTATTAAATCCATCACCTTTGAAACCCAATTGGTGGCCGAAACTGATTGCGAGCTTCTGGTGATTGGCGGCGCCGCCTTTTCCTTGCTCACTCGCAACATCAACGTGCGCTGCTATATGTATGAGAAAGCCACGGAACATTTTTCCAGCGTCATGTGGTCTATGCAGCAAATTTTATTCGCCAAATTCGATCAGCGGCTGGCCTCCTTCCTTTTGGAAGAATACGACCGCACCGGCAAAGCCACCATTTCTATGAGTCAGGAAGAAATCGCCCAACATACCAGTTCTGCCCGGGAGGTGGTGGCCCGGATGCTCAAGCGCTTCTCCGCCGATGGGCTGGTGGAAGTGCGGCGGGGCGCTCTTTTCTTGAAAGACATCCCGGCCCTACGGCTGTTGACCTATTAATTTTTTAAAATATGTAACTTAGTTACGGTAATCTCTCCGAAAAACGGCTATACTATAGTCAAAGATCAAATTACATAAGGAGATTTAAAAATGGCTATGATTTTAAACGAACAAAATTTTGAAAAAGAAGTATTACAAAGCGAACTGCCCGTGTTGGTGGATTTTTGGGCCACTTGGTGCGGCCCCTGCAAAATGATGGGGCCCATTGTGGAACGTTTGGCGGGCGAAGTGGAAGGCAAAGCCAAGGTGGGCAAGGTGGACGTGGATGAAAATCCCGGCCTGGCCGCCGCCTTCGGCATCACCAGCATCCCAACGGTTATTATTTTCAAAGATGGCAAACCGGTCGAAACGTCTATAGGTTTGCGTTCTTTGGATGATTTAAAAAAATTATTAAATATTTGACGGAGGAATCTCAAATGAAAACCTACAAATGCAACGTATGCGGAAAAACCTTTGATGTGGGCGAGGGCGACGTTTTGGTTTGCCCCACCTGCAAACAGACCGGCGACGCTTTAAGCGAAGTGGTTGCCAACGAAACGGCCCCTACCGCCAACAAGTATGCCGGCACTCAGACCGAACAAAACCTGATGGCCGCCTTTGCCGGCGAGAGCCAGGCTCGGAACAAATACACCTATTTCGCATCCAAGGCCAAAAAGGAAGGCTTTGAGCAGATTTCTGCTTTGTTCCAAAAAACAGCCGATAACGAAAAGGAACACGCCAAAATGTGGTTCAAGGAACTGAATGGCATCGGCGATACTGCCACCAACCTGCTCCACGCCGCCGAAGGCGAGAACTATGAATGGACCGATATGTACGATGGCTTTGCCAAAACCGCCGAGGAAGAAGGCTTTACCGAACTGGCCGCCAAATTCAGAATGGTTGCCGCCATTGAAAAGCATCATGAAGAACGGTATCGTGCATTGTTGCATAATGTAGAAGCCCAAGAAGTTTTCGCCAAGAGCGAAGTGAAAGTTTGGGAATGCCGGAACTGCGGCCATATTATGGTGGGCACTGCTGCCCCCGAAGTTTGCCCCGTTTGCGATCATCCCAAGGCCTATTTTGAAGTTCACGCTGAAAATTATTAAAGAGCATAAAAAACGCATTGGCTTTCGCCAATGCGTTTTTTATTTTAATGTTTGTTTGCTGAGCAGTTGCAATGGCCTGCCTTCTTTCGGCAGATAAAACTTCAAATCCGCCACCGCTTCCACTGCAAATCCCTCGGTTTCGCCGTCAACTACCGTATCCTTGGCCCATTCGTAATTGGGATGGGTTCTGGGGTCCGGCTGGGCTGAAAATTCCGGAAAACTATATAGCACATAGCGAGCGGTTACCAAAGTTTCATCCCCATCGGGTTCCTGCCGAAAATCGATCAATTCTGCAAAGGGTGCGCCCTCCTCTGCCTCCAAAACCGGCGCAGGGACATTTTCAAAATCCGGCATCTGATCCAGCCGGTAAGCATCGGCAAATTCAAAAAAACGGAGCCGTTCTTCCCGGGTGATGGAAGTTTTGGCCGGTGCACACCCTGAAAGAATCAGCAGAAATACCGCCGCTAAACTAATGGCCCGTTTCATCGCTGTTCCTCATATAAAAAGTTGGTGTTCCAATAATAGGTCATCTGCTCCAACAATTTTAAACGGTCGGCATAGGACTCCGGCACTTGGCGCACCACCTCTTCGCCAAACCCATAAACGTCGTTGGAACTGGCAATGGGCAGTTCTTTTTTATATTCATTCATAAACTGCATAAAGGCAGGGCCTTTCCATCCGCACTGTTCAAATACTTCGTTCATCAAATAGCAAGTGGAAATTTTAGGCCCGATTCCCTTGAACTCTTTGCCTAACGCCTTTTTGGCCGCATCGTTGGCCCAGATCAGATACTCTGTTTCATAATAATTCTCCAGGCCCCGGGAAGTGTTCATATCAAAACTAATCCCCAGTTCCTTATAAACGGCGTTATCGTTGCCCAGCCAAGGGTTATGATCCCCGAACACGCAAAGCACCATCGGCTCCTCGCTGTTGCGATAATGATCCACCAGATCCAGCAACGCTTCATTGCTATGGGCCACACTGCCCAGATAATTATTCAGGATATATCGGGTCTTCTCGGTATAATCCCCGGTCACATACTGCTTTTCGTAATTATTGCGAAAATCATCGTAGGGGCCATGGCCCTCATAGGTCACATTGAAACTGATATAGGGCTTGGCGGGATCCCGTTTTTCAAAAAGACGGTTCATTTCCGCATAGAGTTTATCATCGGTGATCTGCCAGGGCTCCGGGCCCAAGGGCTCATAATAATTTTCAATATAATAATACTGTTCCAAGCCGATATAACGGTTAATATTCAGCCGGTTATAGAACCAATCATAGGAAGGATGAGAGCCTTCCACCGTGTAGCCCTGTTCCCGCAGATAGCGGAGATAGGAATTCGTATTACGCTTAAAATCCCCCAACTGATAGGCCCCGGTCATCACCGATCGCTCGGAATTCACTGTGCCGCCGGCGAAAATATTGGTGAACAAAATGCCGGTATAACTCTCCTGTTGCAGGGCGTGATATCCATCGTAAACAGACCAATCGATGCCTGAAGCATCCGTCAGCCGGGTCAGATCGGTGTTGGCTTCCCGCATAATGAACATCATATTGATCTTCTGATCGGCGGGCAGATCCTCTTCCGCATAGCCGGCCAGCAATTCCTTCATTGCATCTTCCTCATAGCCTTCCGGCGGATTGGGGATCAGATCATTGGCGCTTTGCAAGAAGGGATAGATAAAACCGTGGTCCACGTAATAATCGGTGGGCGCCCAAAGGCCGGTTCCCGGCACGGCGGTTTTGGTATATAGGTTCTGATTCATACATAGCGCAACGGCACCGGCCAACCCGGCCACGCTCAAAGCCAGCCCGATGGACCGCCAGCGAAACTTAAAACTCCCCCGCACCAAAAACGCCAGAAAGACTGTTCCCGCCGCCACCAGCGCCAGGCTGATCCAAACGATGGGTCGGGGGGTTATATCATAGTTTTCTGAACCGGCGATGCTCAAACCTAAAATGATGTTCTCAAAATCGGCAAAGATAAAGGGATCGCCTCGAAAGAGGATCTTATAATAGTTGCCGTAAGAGGCGGCCAGCCCCAGAACAGCGGTAACTAAAAATGCGATCCAGCCTTTACCGATACAAAAATACAGAACCCCCATCAGCGCCGTAAAGGGCAACAGATTCAAAAGCACCATCAGAGGGCGCTTGAAATAGGAGCCAAAGGTCACGATGCCTTCGGGAGCGGCGCCCACCAGCAGAACGGTCAGCCCCAGTCCAAAGGAGGCCAGTAACAGCCAAAGGGCGTTCCACGCCCAATAGCCGATCTTTTGCTTGGCGGTCAGGTCTTCGGTTGTTTTTTGAAATAAGAATTTCATTTTATGTCCTTTTATTTACAAAATTTTTCGATGTAAAGTTCAATGGCGTCGGAGATAACCTTCAAAGCCTCCTCCTTGCCCTGGACCTCGTCAACGGCGGTGGTCTTTTTCTCCAAACTCTTATAAACGGTGAAAAAGTGCCGCATTTCGTCGAAGATATGTTTAGGCAGTTGATCGATATCGGTATACATATTATAGTTGGGATCCCCGAAGGGGATGGCGATGATTTTTTCGTCGCCCCGGCCGTTATCGATCATTTTGATCACCCCGATGGGATAGGCCTGCACCAAGGTCAGCGGTTGCAGAGCCTCAGAGCAAAGCAATAATACGTCCAGGGGATCCTGATCGTCCCCCAGGGTGCAGGGGATAAAACCATAGTTTGCCGGATAATGGGTAGAAGTATGCAGGATTCGATCCAACATAATAAAGCCCGTTTCTTTATCCAATTCATATTTATTTTTGCTTCCCTTTGCGATCTCTACCACGCAGATAAAATCTTCGGGGTTGATGCGCTTGGGGGAAATATCGTGCCATGCGTTAGCCATTCTTTTTCTCCTTTAAAAACATTTTTTCTTTCTTGATTTTTTACAATTTTCGATGTTGCCGCAATGATAACAAAGTTCATTGGAGCAATCTTCCCTTTCAAAATAGCCCAAAATATTTCCCACCGTGGTTTCGGCGATATTGTTCAGGGCTTCGGTTGTTAAAAAAGCCTGATGGGAGGTCAGGATCACGTTGGGCATAGAGATCAGCCGAGCCAGAATATCATCATCCACGATATGGCCGGAATAATCTTCAAAAAACACATCCGATTCTTCTTCATAAACGTCCAGACAGGCGGCGCCCACCTTGCGGCTCTTGATGCCATCCAGCAACGCTTCTGCATCGATCAGCGCCCCCCGGGAGGTATTGAGAATGACCACGCCTTTTTTCATCCGTTCAATGGCGGCGGCATCGATCATATGGCGGGTTTCAGCCGTTAGAGGGCAATGCAACGAAATGATATCACTTTGCTCAAATAACTCCGCCAATTCCACATATTGGATCCCGCTATCGGCGGCAGGGAATTTATCATAAGCCAACACCTTCATCCCAAAGCCCCGGCAGATATCAATGAACACCCGCCCGATCTTACCGGTTCCCACCACGCCAACGGTTTTACCATGGAGATCAAAGCCGGTGAGCCCTTGGAGGCTGAAGTTGAAATCCTTGGTGCGGATATAGGCCTTGTGGATCCGGCGGATCGAGGTCAGAAGCAAGGCCATAGCGTGCTCCGCCACCGCATAGGGGGAATAGGCGGGCACGTGGAACACGTGGATCTTGCCGAAGGCGGCCTTCATATCAACGTTGTTATAACCGGCGCACCGCAGGGCGATCATCCGCACCCCCAGTTCATACAGCCGTTCGATCACCGCCTTGTCGGCAGTATCGTTCACAAAGATACAAACGCATTCACAGCCGGCGGCTAATTCGGCCGTATCCAGATTTAATTTGGTTTCAAAAAATTTAAACTGCAAGCCGTTCTGCCCTTCATAGGGAGCAAAGGACTCCCGGTCGTAGGGTTTGGTATCGAAAAATGCAATTTTCATAGGCTTCATTCCTTTCTGATTATAATTTAAACGAAACCTCTTTTTTTATCATACCAATTTTTGCCGGATTTGTAAAGAATTACAGCAAAAAAGGTTGCGTTTTTTGCCTTTTTTGGTATGATAAAGATATCAAACCACAGGAGGCTTCCAAATGAAACTGACCTTTGATCAAATAAAAGCGATCACCACCTGTGCACAAGTCCAGTAAAAAGGGACAATAGAAAAAATGAGCCCCCTATGGTAGAATAGAAGAAACTACCATAGGGGGAATTTGTATGCCAAGAGAATATCATCACATTCAATACTACGAAAAAGAAATAATGGAATTAAAATCACAGGGATATACCCTGCGTGCTATAGGGGAAAAAT